>CAIQJW010000093.1 GCA_903872255.1 uncultured delta proteobacterium
CGCACGATCTGAAACTCCGCCTTGACATCGGACTCCGAATCCGGGTGATGGTCATACACGTGTATCGTTGTCTTGCCATTCTCGGCCACCTTCGCGAGTTCCCCGATCCGTGTCTTGTCGCGCGTATCGACGAGGATCAGGGTATCGATAGAATCGTAGTCCGATTTCTTGAGTTTTACTATATCGTACAGGTACAGCGTCGAATGGATAAGAAAATCACGAAGCGTCTTTTCCTGGGACCCCGGGAAAACAAGCACCGCATCAGGATAAAGCTTTTTCGCTGCAACCATCGAGGACAAGGAATCGAAATCCGCATTAACGTGAGATGTGATGACCTTCATCAGCCCCTCGGATGGTGCTTCTTGTGAATCTCTTTCAACCGCTTACTGTCCACATGGGTGTAGATCTGCGTCGTCGATATATCCTCGTGGCCAAGGAGCACCTGGACAGTTCTCAGGTCGGCACCCCCTTCAAGCAGATGGGTCGCGAATGTATGCCGTATAGTGTGCGGCGAAACATGGCCTCTGTGCAGCTTAAGACCATATTTCCGTATGATCTTCCAGATCGCCTGGCGCGTGATCACGCCCCCCTTACGGTTCGGGAACAGGTATTGTCCCGGGGGTTTCTCTGAAGCCAGATAGGCCTTGATCGCGTCACGCGAATACGATCCCAGGGGTACGACACGTTCCTTGGAGCGCTTTCCCATTGCGATCACAAAACCGCCGTCCAGGTTGACATCGCCTTTCTTTAACCGTATTACCTCGGATACCCGGAGTCCTGTCGCATACATAAGTTCGATTATCGTCCGGTCCCTAACCGCCAGTTTCTCGCCGTCCGGCAGACGGATGAGCTCACCCATTTCTTCTTCGGTAAGCACGCGGGGGATAGGCGCCCGGAATTTCGGCGTGTCCACGTCTTCGAGCGGGCTTGCCGCTATCTTCCCGTCGAGAAGAAGGTAATTGAACAATCCCCGTAAAGCCGATATGTTCCTCACGACGCTGCGGGTCGACATCCCCTTGTCGCGCAGGTAAGCGATAAACCCTTCGACATGGCGCCTTTGAGGTTCGCTGCAGGCTATTTCTTCACAATATTTTATAAATACGAGGATATCATGGTTATATGCTTCGATAGTGTGCGGGGAGGAGCCCCGCTCGGATGCAAGATGGCGGACAAAACTATCAAGATAATGGTAGAGACGCTCCACCCTCTATTCCCCTATAGTCCCGTTGACCCAAAGCCCCCCTGGCCACGGGACGTATCCGTAAGATCTGTCACCTGCTGGAATTCCACCCGTGCGAGCCTCTTGAAAACCATCTGGGCGATGCGGTCTCCTTTACTGATCGTAAAAACCTCATTTCCGAGATTGATCAGTATCACCTTGACCTCGCCCCGGTAATCGGAATCGATGGTCCCCGGCGTGTTAAGGACCGTAACTCCATGCTTCACCGCTATGCCGCTCCGGGGTCTGATCTCGGCCTCGAACCCTTCCGGTATCCCGATAAAAAGGCCGGTGGGAACAAGCGCGCGTTCCATGGGTGCGAGCATAATAGGCTCATCTACCAAAGCGCAAAGATCAACACCCGATGAATGGTCCGTGGCATATACGGGAACTATCGCCCCATCCCGGGTTTTTATGAAAACATCTATCCTTTCCATACTGCTTCAACCTTTTTCCGGTCAACATTACCGAGTATGGTCAACGAGATCTCGTTAGGGTCATCGAATATCTCCCGTGCTATGGTTGCCACATCCGATCTTTTTATACTGTCTATCTCGCGCAAAGTCTCCTTGAGCGGTATGTAGCTTCCGAAGTAGATCTCATTTTTGGCAAGCCGCCCCATCCGGGTCTCTGAACCCTCGAGGGCTATAAACAGGTTCCCCTTTATATGCTCCTTGGAAAAAGAAAGCTCGGCATCGGTGATGCCTTCGTTGCGCACACGTATTATCTCATCCTTGATAAGGCCCAGCACTTCGTTTATGTATTCCGGTGATGACGATGTTGAAATCCCGAATGTTCCGGAATCATGATAACAGTTCACGTAAGAATATATACTGTAGACGAGGCCGCGTTTTTCCCTGATCTCCTGGAAAAGATGGGAGCTCATGCTGCCTCCCATAATGGCGTTGAGTATATAGAGTATATATCTGCGCCTGTCGACCTGGCTGACCCCGTTGGTGCCTATGCACATATAGACATGCTCAAGCTCTTTTTCATAGATATCGATCCCTATCGTCGGCTCGGGGGCGATCAATTTCCTTTTGTGGGCGCTTCCGTTCGACATCCCGGAAAAGTAACGCCTTATATCCTCAACGCAGGCTTCGTGGTTTATCCTGCCGCTGATCGTAATGATCGTATTTTCAGGTCCGTAATGGTCTTTGAAATAGTTCTTTACTGCATCGAGCTCAAGGGACCGCACAGACTTTTCCGTGCCCAGTATCGGCATCCCGAGCGCATGTCCCTTGTAGTACGAGGCATTGAACATATCATAGATATATTCCTCAGGGCTGTCTTCAACCATTTTAATTTCCTGGTTTATGACATAACGCTCTTTCTCCATATCATCTTCATTGAACAGGGAATTGAGACGCATGTCCGACATGATATTGAGAGCGACATCCAGGTCTTTTCTGAGGATGCGCACATAAAGGCAGGTATATTCCCTGCCCGTGAAGGCATTAATGGAACCGCCTATGGCGTCGATCTCCCGTGCGATATCGTATGCGGTGCGCCCCGCCGTTCCCTTAAAGAGCATGTGTTCGATAAAATGGCAGATGCCGTTATTACCTGATGTTTCATAACGGCTGCCTGCCTTCCACCAGATACCGATCGATACGGTGGAATAATAGGGAATCGATTCTGTAACGACTGTTATACCGTTATCGAGGACAGATTTTTTATACATCTATTATTGCTATCCTCTATCATCCTTAAGGACAGCCTTTCGTGACAGTTTGATCCTTCCGTTGTCTTCGACGCCGATGACCTTTACCCTTACATCGTCGCCTTCTTTGACGACATCTGATGCCTTCTTGACAAATTTGTCATCTAGCTGGCTTACGTGGCAGAAACCATCAAGGTTCGGCCCGAGCTCAATGATCGCACCAGCGTCAAGAACTCTTCTCACCTTGCCGTCATAGATGGTTCCAACTTCAACATCTTTCACGATGGATTTCACGATCTCGATCGCGGCATTGGCCGACTCTTCGTCAACGGACACTATATTAACCATACCGGAATCGTCGATATCGATCTTTACGCCGGTCCTCTCGATAATGCTCCTTATGATCTTCCCACCCGGGCCGATAACTTCCCGGATCTTATCGGGTTTTATCATCATCGTATAGATCCTTGGCGCGTAAGGGGAGAGGCTTTCGCGAGGCTTTTCTATCGTTGAGGCCATGATGTCAAGGATAGTCCCTACCCCCTCTTGGCCCTGAATAACGGCCTTGGACATCGTCTCTTTCGATATACCTCTGATCTTGATATCCATCTGGATAGCGGTTATGGCGTCGCGGGTACCGGCAATCTTGAAATCCATATCGCCAAGGTGGTCTTCATCACCAAGAATATCGCTCAGGATGATCTCCTTGTCGCCTTCTTTTACGAGCCCCATTGCTATCCCGGCAACCGGTTCCTTGATCGGGACACCGGCATCCATAAGTGAAAGACAGCTGCCGCATACGGTCGCCATTGAAGAAGAGCCGTTTGATTCGAGGATCTCGGAAACAATCCTTATTGTATAGGGGAACGCTTCCCTCTCGGGCAGGATCGGGGTCAATGCCCGTTCGGCCAGGTTGCCATGACCTATCTCGCGCCGTGTAGGCCCGCGCAGCATTGATGCCTCGCCCACCGAGTAGGGCGTAAAATTATAATGGAGGAGGAAGGTCTTATACGTCTCCCCTTCATGGAGCGACTCGATCTTCTGTTCGTCATCCGACGTTCCGAATGTTGTTACCGCGAGGGCCTGGGTTTCGCCCCGTGTAAAAACAGCGGAACCATGGGTGCGGGGAAGCACTCCGACGAGGCATGAAATTGGCCTGATCTGATCGCTTGCCCGTCCGTCTATCCGCTTGCCCGTGGCAAGAAGCTGCTCACGCATAAGGTCGCTCGTGACATCATCATACGCCTTTGCAACCGAGGCCGCCTCTTCATCGGTAAACTTTCCTTTGAGGCCCTTCAGTATCTCGTCCTGTCTTTTATACCGTTCGAGTTTTGCTCTTATTGCAAAACTTTCGGTCAGGTCTTTCTCAACTATATTCCTGACTTCTTTTTTCTTCTCTTCAAGATTTACGGGAACCGGTACCTGCCGCTTGGCTTTTCCGATCTTTTTGCATAACTCTTCCTGCATCTCGATGAGCGGCATCATTGACTGATGGCCGAATTCGATCGCTTCGATAAGGTCGGCGCCCTTGACAAAATGCGCTTCGCCTTCAACCATTATTATTGCGTCACGAGTTCCTGTGACAACTATATCTATATCGCTGTCAGCCATCTGGGGGAATGTAGGGTTAGCCACAAGAACCCCGTTGATCCTCCCTACTTTCACTCCGGCGAAAGGCCCGTCAAAAGGGATATCAGATATGCTTGCCGCACACGACGCACCAACCAGGCTCAGGATGCCCGGGTCATTGTCCTCGTCTGCTGAAAGCACCGTTGCGATGACCTGCGTCTCAAATCGCCAGCCCTTCGGAAAAAGAGGCCGCAACGGTCTATCGATTAGACGCGATGTCAATATCTCCCGTGATGTCGGCCGCCCTTCCCTTTTGAAAAATCCTCCCGGGAATTTGCCTGCAGCATATGCCATTTCCTGGTAATTGACTGTAAGGGGTAAAAAGTCCTTATCCTTTTCTGTTTTTTCGGCAACGACCGTGACGAGCACGACTGTATCGCCGTAGCGGGCGATGACGCTTCCGTCAGCCTGCTTGGCGAGACCCCCGGTGCTGATGCTTAAGGACCGACCTGCGAATTCGATAGCTATTTTCTCTTCCATATTTTTCCTATTAACCTTTTATTTTCTTAGACCGAGTCTTTCGACAACTTTTTTATACCGGTCAACATTTTTATCTTTCAAATAATTGAGCAGCCTTCTCCTGCTTCCAACGAGGACCAAAAGACCGCGCCGTGAATTATGGTCCTTGGAAAACCTCTTGAAATGTTCGGTCAGGGATTTGATCCTTTCCGTGAGAAGCGCTATCTGCACTTCCGGGGAACCGGTGTCACTCTCGTGGGTTTTGAAATCCTCGATGATTGACTTTTTCCGCTGGGTTTCGAGTGGCATATATCTATTCCTCCTTTAATGATTGATCAATCGCTTTATCTTAATCGTCTTCGAAGCAAGGTCCGCCACGCCTACACCAATAAGCGTACCCTGCTTATCGAAAAGGCGCGCATCCTCTCCATGCTTCCAGTCTTTGGAATCTCCTGCGATCGGCACGGGCATTCCGTGTTTCAGGAACTTTTCAAGAGCTGTTTCCACCATCATCCCCCGCATAGAGCCCAGGATACTTTCCAAAGGTAATAAATAGTTTAACAGGTCTTGCTCCATTTTGAAATAATCAATATCAGTTCCCATGCTTTCGTTAAAATCACCGTGCCTGGTGCGCTTGAGCGTGTAAAGTGTTGCACCGCAGCCCAATTTTTCTCCGAGGTCGCTCGCAAGTGCACGTATGTATGTCCCTTTGGAGCAGGTAACCTCCACATCCAGGTAGGGGTGCGCGTAATCCAGAAGGGTTATGTCGAAGATCTCGACCTCCTTTAACGGCTGTTCAACCTGTACACCGCTGCGCGCCCATTTATAGAGGGGCTTCCTGTTGACCTTTTTCGATGAATACGCAGGTATTTTTTGCGTGATCCGGCCCAGATACGATGCGAGCAAATCCTCGATCAGCTGCCGGTCGAAAGGGTCCGTCGGTGTCTCGGTCAATACCTTTCCCTCAATATCCTGGGTCTCGGTGGTCATGCCAAGAAGGAATTTTGCCCGGTATTGTTTCTCCACATTTTCAAGATATGGAATGAGCTTTACCCCTTCATCGAGAGCAACCGGCAGGATCCCTGTCGCATTCCGGTCGAGGGTGCCGATATACCCGATCTTTGTAAATTTATGGATCCTCTTCAGCCGCCGTATGACGTCATATGAGGACATGCCAGTATTTTTATCGATTATCAA
This sequence comes from uncultured delta proteobacterium, assembly GCA_903872255.1. Taxonomy (GTDB): domain Bacteria; phylum Desulfobacterota; class Syntrophorhabdia; order Syntrophorhabdales; family Syntrophorhabdaceae; genus Delta-02. The sequence goes on from CAIQJW010000093.1 coordinate 6,168, forward strand.
AAATCCATTCATGGTGCTGATATCCATTTCCTCCGATCATTTCAAGCGGGCCTCGAGCATCCCGGAAGAAAGATCTTGTATCGGTAAATTTATTGCCCGGCGCATAGTGCATCAAGCAATTTACGACGGGTTTCCTCGATGGTCCCCTCGATGCGGCACCCTGCCGCGTTGCGATGCCCTCCGCCGCCGAACATATTGCAGATGGCTGCGACATCGATGGTCCCCTTTCCCCGCATGCTTATCTTATACAGGTCCTTATCAAGCTCCCGCATGAGGACCGCAACCTCGATCCCGCGGATCTCCTTGATGAATTCGACAAAACCATCCACAAATTCGCTGTTGGTCCCGGTCTTTTCGAACATATCGCCGGTCACATGCGCGATCGCGACCGTGCCGTTATATGTTGCAAGCGTACGGAGGACCTCGCCCAGGAGGAGGTATCTTTCCTTCGGGTGGTTCTCGTAGATCATCATGGCTATCTGAGAAGGGTTAGCACCCGCCTTTACCATTTCCTCGCATACCCTGTATGCGCTTAAGGAAGTATTTTCATACCTCAGAGAGCCCGTATCCGTAAAGACGGCCGTGTAGATATTCTCGGCCATATTCTTATCTATTGTGATCTTGAGATATTTCAGAAGGCGATAGATGATCTCCCCGGTTGACGAGGCCTTTTTGTCGACAAGATTTACCGTCCCAAAAAGATCGTTCGTATCATGGTGGTCTATGTTGACGAGCGGTTTTAATAACGCGGCACCTTCATGACCTTTGCCGATCCGGAAAAGGCTTCCGCAATCGAGAACAAAGACCGCGTCATACATGCCGTGCGGCATTGTGTGCGTGATTTGGGGACCGGGAAGGAACTCATACCTGTACGGCACCTGATCATTGAAATACACAGTCGCTTTCTTACCGAGCGACCGAAGAGCAAAAGCGAAGGCGAAGGCCGAACCGATGGCATCTCCATCGGGATCGATGTGGGTCGTTACGAGAAAATCCTGACCTTCCATGATCAGCTTTTTAATCTTTGTTTTCATCAGCCTCTTTTTTGAATATCTCTTCTATCCTCTGCACCCTTTCGAGGGTATCGTCGAGGAGAAACGTCAAGTCCGGTATATACCTCAGTGTGATCCTTTTCCCGAGCAGGAATTTTATATAGCCCTTGGAACGCTTAAGTGCATCAAGCGCACTTCTTTGTTCTTCCTCGTCACCGTATATCGAGATATAGACCTTGCCCGTTTTCAGGTCTTCACTCATCTTTACTTCAACGATCGTTATAAAACCAAGCCCCGGGTCCTGTAATTCACGCTGGACGATGAGCGAGATCTCTTCCCGGAGCAGATCCTGAACGCGCAGACGGCGATATCTCATATCTCGTCCCCGATAACGATGATCTCTGACGATGTATCGATGATCTCACCGAGATAAAGGGACTCCATATATTCATGAACATTCTCTATAACCTTATTCACGTGGTCCTGCCTGACCCCTGATACCGTAAACCCGATCCGCGCACGCTGCCACAGGTTTGATTGATCGACCTCGATCATGGAAATATTAAACTTCGCCCGTGTCTTTTCAATCACTTTCCTCAGCACCTGCCGTTTATCTTTGAGAGAATGATTCTCAGGAAAGAAAATATCGACGCGGGAAATTCCAACAACCATACGCCACGACCATCATTATCCGTAAATCGTAAATCGTAAATCGTAAATCGTAAATAACTGAAACTCCATCATTTCGGACCTATTCACGTTTGACGATTTACGATTTACGATTTTTTTATTATTCAAGGGTCTGCTTCTCCTTTTCTTCAATGAAGAACTCGAAGACGTCCCCTTCCTGTATATCATTATAATCTTCCACGGAAATGCCGCATTCGTACCCTGACTGCACTTCTTTGGCGTCATCCTTGAAACGCTTCAAAGAGGAGATCTTCCCGACATGGAGCACCTTTCCCGAACGAACGACCCTGATCAGGGAATTCCGTGTCGCCTTACCTTCGGTAACATAGGCACCGGCAATAACACCTATTCTTGACACCGCATAGATCCTTCTGACCTCGGCCTTGCCGATCGTTGTCTCGACTATCTTCGGCGCCAGAATTCCTTCCATTGCCTTTTTCACTTCATCTATCATCTCGTAAATGATGGAATAATGCCTGACATCTATCTTTTCCTGCTCCGCAAGGGCCTGTGCCTTTGCTACCGGACGCACGTTAAAACCGATAATGATCGATCCCGATGCCATGGCAAGGTTTACATCCGTTTCTGTTATGGCCCCGACACCGCTGTGTGTCACCTGGACCTCGACAATCTTCGTCGAGAGCTTTTTAAGGGATGAAGCAATGGCGTCGATCGTGCCTCGGACATCGCCCTTGACAATTACATTGAGAAATACCTTCTCTGTTTCTCCGATCTTCGAATACAGGTCCTCGAGCGTTGTCCGTGCGCTCTTAAGCGCTTCTCTTTCGCGAAGGCGCTCCTGCCTGAATTTGGAAAGCTCTTTGGCGTAACGTTCCTCCGTGGTGACTATGAAGCGGTCACCGCCGTGAGGGACATCCTGAAAACCCACAACCAGAACCGGGGTTGCCGGCGGGGCCGTTAAGATCCTCTGGCCCTTGTCATCGATCATTGCCCGCACGCGTCCGAACGTCATACCGGAAATGAACGGGTCCTGTATCTTTAATGTGCCATCCTGGATGATAACGGTGCCGATCGGCCCATGTCCTTTATCGAGCTCGCTTTCAATAACGGTGCCGCGTGCAAGCTTATCCGGGTTTGCCGTGAGCTCGAGCATTTCAGACTGCAGCACGATGAGCTCCAGGAGTTCGTTGATGCCTTCTTTCTTTTTTGCCGAGATCCTTGCAAAGAGGGTATTTCCGCCCCAATCTTCGGGAATGAGGTTCTGCTCGGCAAGTTCTTTCATTACTTTATCAATATTCGCATTCTGTTTATCGATCTTATTAACTGCAACAATGATAGGGACTTCCGCACTGCGGGCATGGTTGATCGCCTCGACCGTCTGAGGCATGACGCCATCGTCCGCCGCTACGACCAGAATGACGATATCCGTAACCAGCGCCCCGCGGGCGCGCATGGCGGTAAATGCCTCGTGGCCCGGCGTATCGACAAACACGATCTGCTTTCCGTTCACGTTGACCTTGTATGCGCCGATATGCTGCGTAATGCCGCCCGCCTCGCGTTCGGCAACATTTGTATCGCGTATCGTATCGAGAAGGAGCGTCTTGCCATGGTCGACATGGCCCATAATGGTAACCACGGGCGGCCTTGGTATTAAATTTTCCTGGCTTTCCTTTTCTTCTTCTTCCCGTGCGAAGAATTCTTCTTCAATGGAAACGATCTTCTCTACTTCGTAACCGAACTCGGTAGCCGCGAGATACGCGGTGTCATAATCTATCGATTTATTAACTGTAGCCATCACACCAAGGGGCAGGAGCTTTATGATGATATCCTGCGCCTTTACGTTCATTCTCCGGGCGAGTTCGCCGACCGTTATCTCATCGCTTACTTTGACAACGCGCCGTGCCTGTTTCTGCTCGGGTTTCTTTTCCTCTTCCACCCGTCTTTCGCCGCCACGGTCCCTGCGGTCCCCCCTTCTGAATGAACCGGTTTTAGGTCTCTGCCGCCTGAATGAATAGAGGTCTTCTTCCTTGATGACAACCTTTCTCTTCAGGGTACCTTTCTTTTTATCCTTGGATTCTTCTATCTCCTGCTCTTCAATCTTCTTGAGGAGCTTTTCTGTCTTCTTTTTCTGTCGTTCCGGCCCTTCGCCCTCTTCGCCTTCAACGGCCTTGAAGTCTTTTTCCAGGTCCTGCTTGTACGCCTCTTCGAGGACCTTGGTTATCTCTTTTTCCTTCTCTTCAGCGAGATGTTCAATATCACCTTTTGGTGCCGTATCTTCCGGCGCAGTGATAATTTCAGACTTTGCGTCGACAGCTTCCAGCGGGCGCTCTTCTATATGAACATGAAGGTCCTCGGGCATCTTCCTCTTAACTTCCTGCGCGGCTTCTTCCTCCGCCGTCCCGGGAGTTTTTTTGCGTGAAGGAGCTTTGATCGAAACAGGTTCGGCCTTATTTTCCCCTTGGGGTTCTTTTTTCTCTTCTTCAGGCTCTTCTTTGGCCCTTGGCGGTGCCTGCACCCGGCGCCGGATAATTGTAGATGCGACCCGGGTCTCAACAAGGGTTTCGCCTGATTGAGAGGTCTCGACCTTTGCCGGCCCCTGCGTCATCTCGCCTTCCTTCGGCTTATCTTGGATCTTTACGCCGATCTTTTTAAGCTTGGCGAGTATTTCGTCATCACTTACCCTGTCGGTGAGGGCCGTAATCTTAATTTTCGTCATTCCTGATCCTTCCTTGCTCCCTTAAGGCTCACTCACCGGTTGAAACGTTCGTCTCATCCTGCTTGGCCTCTGATTCATGCCGCTCTTCCTCGAGCCGGCTTTCATTACCCCCTTCTTCTGGTGTGTCAGGTATTGAAGCAGCCGCTAACCGGCGTTCTTCATTCTCTTTATCTTCACGGGCCTGGCGGGTTTTCTCAACCATGATGGCCCGCGCTTCGTCGATGATACGCCGGCAGTCTTCGACCGAGATGCTCGTGATCTTGTTCATCTCTTCCGGTGTAAGTTTGGCTATATCCTTCGGGTCGCGCAGGTACTCGTCGTGCAGTATGCGCGCCAGTATCTCGCTCACCTTCAAGTTATCGATGAGTTCATCGATTATCTTCTTGGATGTCTTTTCAACCTCGGATTCGCTGCTGATATCTATCTTCCAGCTTGTCAGCTTGGATGCCAGCCGGACGTTCTGCCCTTTCTTGCCGATGGCAAGCGATAGCTGATCGTCATTGACAATGACCTCCATCGAATGTTCTTCTTCGTTGATATATACCTTCGACACCCTGGCCGGCGCCAGTGTATTGCAGACAAATTTCGCGATATCTTTGCTGTAGGGTATGATATCTATCTTCTCGCCCCTTAACTCCTGAACGATGCTCTGGACGCGTGAGCCTTTTACTCCGACGCACGCTCCTATCGGATCGATATCGCCGTCTTCACTATTAACGGATATCTTCGCGCGTTCGCCCGGCTCCCGTGCAGCGCCGATGATCTTTATGATGCCTTCCTGTATTTCAGGAACCTCAAGTTCGAATAGTTTCATGAGAAAACCGGGATGCGTTCTCGACATAAGGATCATGCACCCTTTCTGTCCTTTTTCCACATCGAGTATGAGCCCTTTTACGCGCTCCCTCTGGCGGAATGTCTCACCCGGTATGGCTTCCTTGTAGGGCATCAGGGCCTCGGTCCTCCCGAGATTGATGATATAATGATTCTTTTCGACCCTCTGGATGACGCCCGTTATGATCTCGCCTTTCTTGCCCTTGAACTCGTTATAAATGACATCGCTTTCCGCGTTTCTTACCTTCTGTATAATGATCTGCTTGGCAGTCTGGGCAGCGATGCGGCCGAGGGAAGACGTATCTAGCTTAATGCCTATCGCATCCCCGACCGTGCATTCCGGATCATGCTTTCTCGCCTCTTCTTCGCCGACCTCCATGTCCGGTTCATGTATCTCTTCGACAACTGTTTTGAACTGGAACACTTCGATCTCTCCCAACTCTTCGTTATAATGAGCCTCAAGATCAAGGTGGCTGCCGTATTTCTTTTTTGAGGCAGACAGTATGGCTTCCTCAAGAGCCTCGATTATCGTCTCTTTTGGGATGCCTTTTTCCTTTCCCACCTGCTCAATAACATAATTGAGATCAAAATACATCGTTACTCCTCAATATCAAACTCCAAATGTGCCCTTTTTATAGCACATATCGGGATTGTAAACATATCTATTTTTTCCTGTATCAGGACGTCCTCACCGGCTGTATCGACTATCCTTCCGACGAACTCATGCCTGCCTTCCACTTCCTGACTGGTAATGATCCGGCACTTCTTTCCCCTGTACCGGACAAAGTCTTCGCGCTTCTTCAATGCCCGTGTAAGCCCCGGTGAAGAAACCTCTAAAGTATAGGCATGCTCTACCACATCTTCAACATCGAGGGTCCTCGACAATTCCCGGCTCACGTATTCACAATCGGCTATCGTGATACCGCCTTCCTTATCAATGAATATGCGCAGGAGCCATCGCTTCCCAGAAGCGCGCAATTCCACCTCGACCAGCTCCAGCTGCCGTTCTCCAAGTATGGGTACAATTATGATCTCGATCTTTTCTATGGTTTCCGTGGCGGGTATCATCCTGGCTAAAAATTGAAAAAGCGGGCGGAACCCACTTGACCCCATCTATATATCATGAATTACGTGGGAATGCAATGGTAAATACCAGCATTTTTATTGACTTTGCGGCAACCGGAGGTTAAAACCAGAATAAAGAAGAAGGTGACTTAAGCATACGGGCAATACTATGTATACCTATTGTTCTTATAATATTCCGAAGCGGATACTTGTAACCGGGGGCGCAGGTTTTATCGGCTCGCACCTTTGCGAGCGCCTTCTCGATGACGGCCACGATGTGATATGCCTCGATAACTTCTTTACGGGGACCAAGAAGAACATACAGCATCTCCTGGGCCTACCCCGGTTCGAAATGATCCGGCACGATATCACGCAACCCGTTCTCCTCGAGGTGGACTGGATATTCAACCTCGCGTGTCCTGCCAGCCCCATTCATTACCAGTATAATCCGGTGAAGACCATAAAAGTGAACGTGCTCGGCACACTTAATATCCTTGGCCTCGCAAAGAGGGTCCGCGCGCGGGTATTCCAGGCATCCACAAGCGAGGTCTACGGCGATCCCGAACTTCATCCCCAGACGGAAGATTACTGGGGAAATGTGAACCCCATCGGGAAGCGCAGCTGCTATGACGAAGGCAAACGCGTGGCTGAAACCCTTTTCTTCGACTACATGCGGCAGAACAAGGTCGACATCAAGGTCGCGCGCATCTTTAATACGTATGGACCGAGAATGCAGCCCGATGACGGGCGTGTTGTGAGCAATTTCATAGTCCAGGCCCTGGCCGGCAATCCCGTGACCATCTACGGCGACGGCTCCCAGACACGTTCTTTTACCTATATCGACGATATGATCGAAGCTGTGATCCGGTTTATGGACCACGAAGTCAATACCGGGGTGAAACCTGACGATTACACATCCCCCGTCTTATCCGGTTTTCCTGGCCCTTTAAACCTCGGCAATCCCGACGAGACGTCAATAGCGGACATCGCACGGACGATCATCGACCTGACCGGATCGTCATCTGTCATAATCCATGAGAAACTTCCCGAAGATGATCCCCGGCAGCGCTGTCCCGATATCTCCCTCGCCGAGAATACACTCAACTGGCACCCCGTGACAAAGCTCGATACGGGCCTTATGAAAACAGTGCAATACTTTCAAAAGGGAATAGCGTGACACGCGAAGAAGAGCTCATGAGCGCCGGCTGGGAGAAAAGGTTCATTGCCTGCGAGCCGAGATTGTCGGAGATGGCAGACATGTATCGCGAGATCGGCTTCGAGGTGCTCCTGGAACCGCTTCCCGCGAAGGAAGAGGTCGACGCAGAAGGATGCGGGACATCGTGCGATGAAAAAGGCTGCACGGTCTGCTACGACGCCGACACCGCCCGCTACCGGGTCATCTTTACCCGGCGGAAAGAAGATTAGTTCTTAAACAGTTCCTTCCAGCGTGTCTCTGCATCTTCCTTTGCCGACGATTGGGCCTTGCGTTCTGTGAAGCGGAAGTATTCGCAGAAGTTTGCGCGGTCCTTTTCTTTTACAAATTCTGCCTTGTCTTCCCTGCACGAGTTCGATTTGCCGGTATCGTAAAAGATACAATTCAGGCATATATGAAGGTCTTGATGACATACCGGGCATTCATCCCGGAACGATATCTTGTCGGTTTCGACCGGCGTCCCGCACTTGTTGCATTTCACCTAGAGCACCTCGAGAAGGTCTTTAAGGCCTGATATCGTCCTTCTTTCCCCGGCGTCGTCACTACCGTGCCCGCTAATATGATAGGATTCGATGCCGAGCCCGGAAGGGACGTCGTGGTCAAATACCGGATGATCGCCGATATGGACCATCTCGGATGATTCGACCCCTATCTCGGCGCATAGCCGCCGGAAGAAACCCTCTTCTTTTTTTATCGTTCCGTAATCGGTCGTTGCGGAAATAATATGAGTGAACAGGCCGGCGACCCCCGTATGGGCAAGCTCCTTCTCGACAAATATCCGTGCCGCATTGGAGGCTATAACAAGAGTGTAACGGCCATGAAGCTCCTTAAGTACCTCCGCGGCATCCGGCATGAGGCTGATGCAGGATTCATATCTTTCCAACAGCGTGTCCGCCTCGACATCCAGGGAAAATAGCTTCAGCCAGTGCCCGATCTCGTACCAGAGGATATCACCGTCCCCGACGGATTCATACCGGGTGCGTATGAACTTCCGGGCATCCTCGAATGACATGCCGTATGCCCGTGCATATTCAGCCGGTATCCCGTGGTTCCAGACCATATCGCCGTACCGGGCATCGACGAGCGTTCCATCGAGATCAAATGAGATCACTTTTTTCATGGCACTAGTATAGCAGATTCCGGCGGGTTTTTCCGTCAGGCCCCGCATCCTCAAAAAACATTGCTTTCGCTGATCCGGGCAATCTAGGTTTTTCCCGCCTTTCGTGGTATAACATTCTCGATCCATGAAAAGAAATATCCCCGCCATTCACGATCTTGCCGCGCAAAAGAAAATATCTGCACACCGGGTAATGGACTTCACGAATAGCGCCAACCCCCTGGGACCTTCCTCCCGCGCCAGGGACGCGATCAGAAAAAGCATAAAAATGATCGACAGGCCCGTCGATGACAGGGCCCGTTACTTAAAGCGCGCAATAGCCCGCCTCCACAATGTTCAGGAAGACAATGTCCTTGCGTCGGGCAGTTTTGATGACCTCGTGGCCGAGATCACCCGGTCCTTTAATGTCGGGAGGCTTCTGTGCCCGGCCCCTTATCCCTCGTATTACCGGAATATTGTGGAAGGCCCGATCGCCTTCGATTTTTTGGCCCTTGAAGAAAAAGACCATTTCTTCTTTGACGAGCGGCTGTGGGAAGCACGATTGCCCGGTTGCGATGCGGCTGTCATTTCATACCCGTCGTTCATATCCGGGACGCCCCTGACTCACGACGACGTGCTGAGGATGATCGCGCATGCCGAAGACCGGGGGGCGCTTCTCATCATTGACGAAACCCTTATACGCTATTCGGATGCCGGTTCAGCGGCGGGGGACATAGCAGGCCATCCAAAGTGTCTTATTATTTCATCACTCACCGAATATTATGCGCTTCAGGGGCTGCCCGTCTCGTACTTAATAGGCGAACCCGCGACGCTTTCCGTGATCAGGCAGCGCTTCCCGGTAAATCCGCCTTCAACTCCGGCAGCGGCTGCAGCAACTCAGTCCCTCCGCGATACGGCCTATCACCGCCGTACACGAAAATATTTTGCCGACGAACATGCCTTTATCGAAGAGAGGCTTAAAAAGATACCGGGGATTTCCTTTTACACGACCGGATGCGGTTCTTTCATCATACAATTTTCACATGCGCCGTCAAGAACGGACATTTTTTCCCGGTACAACATCCTGGTGGATACAATATCCGGGTGCTTGTTCTTTCCGGTTAAAAACCATAAATGGAACGCACGCTATCTTAAAACATTGAAAAATATTATGGGGGAACAACACGATGAGACACCCTAAGATCTTTCTCGCTGTTCTTCTGACAGCAATTCTGGTCCTTGCTCTTACGATCCTGCCCTGCAATGCCGCGGAACTGAGGATACTCTATGTCAATGATTTTCACGGATTCGCCGAAAGCTACAAGCGGATGGGGTCCGATGAACTGCAGGGCGGTATCGCACACCTGGCCTTTCGTGCGGCCGAATTGAGGAAACAAAAACCCTCTCTTCTCCTGGCAGCCGGCGACATGGTCCAGGGGGACACCTGGGCGAATCTGTTTGCAGGCAAACCATCGATAGATGTCATGAACGCGATGGATTTTGACGCCATGGTTGTCGGGAACCACGAATTTGATTTCGGAAAAGCCGTGCTCGCCAAAAGGGTCGAAGAGGCCAACTTTCCCGTGCTGGCAGCAAACGTGATCGGCTTCGATGCACTCAAACCTTATGTAATACGGGAGGTCAACGGATTAAAGGTCGCTATTATCGGTGTTGTGACAGAAGAAACACCATCGGCTACACATCCTTCCAATGTTGCCGGTCTTCAATTTTTACCCGTGACGAAAACCGTTGAGCGGTATGTCACCCAGTTAAGAGACAAGGTAGACCTCATCGTGGTCCTTTCGCATATAGGGTATAACGCAGACATGGCGCTGGCGGCAGCAGTCAAAGGCATCGATGTAATTGTCGGCGGGCATTCGCATACCAAGGCGGTAAAGGAGATCGTGGTAGGCGGTACCATCATCGTCCAGGCATGGGAACATGCGATGGTGCTGGGAGTCCTCGATCTGACAATAGAATCCGGCAAGATAGTATCGGTCTCAGACAGGCTCGAAGATATACTGCCCGCGAAGGTCAAAAAAAATGAAAAAGTGGCCGCCATTGTCGAAAAATATTCCGGTCAGGTCAAAGAGTCCATGGGAAAGGTTATTGGAGAGGCAACGCTCGATCTCAATGCCGGGAATGCGCGCAGCGCCGAATCGAATCTCGGCAATTTCGTTGCGGATATAATCAGGAGAGAATCCGGGGCCGAGGCGGCAATAATAAACGGCGGCGGCCTTCGCACGAGTATTTTGAAGGGACCGGTTACCGTCGGCAACATTTACTCGGTCCTCCCCTTTAACAATTACATCATTGCGATCCGCCTGACCGGCCGGCAGATACAGGACGCGCTGGAATACGGCCTGTCGGGGATCGAAGCGAAAGAGGGGCGATTCCCCCAGGTGTCGGGCATTTCTTTCACATATTCCCTTACGCGGCAGGCAGGCAAACGCATCGGGACCATTACGATCGCCGGGAAACCGATCGAGCCTTCACGGCAATACACGGTTGCCACGAATGATTTCCTGGCTGCGGGGGGAGACGGGTATCAGGTCTTTCGCGAGGCAATAAGGCAGGCATCGGATTTCGAGATCGTCGGCGGAACGATAAAAAGCAGTAATATTGTATATAATGATGCCGGCAGATGGTTAAGGGACGTCGTTGTTCTCGAGGTGTCAAAGGAAAAGAAAATAGGCCCTGCCGTCGAGGGACGGATACGGGCGGAAAATAAATAAGGCATGAGAGTATATTTCAGGAATGAAAGTTTACGTCAATAATAGCGAGATCCATCTCGCTCCAGGCATGACCGTACGCCATGCGATTACAGGGGCCGGGTTCCTCGAAGAGATCAATGCCGGCAAAAAGGTACTCGATGAGTGGGGAAACGAGGTCGGCCTCGACGGTGCGGTCTCGGACAATTACAGGATATACCTCGAAAAAAAAGAGTGAGGAGTAACGACCCTTTACCGTTCGGCGCTATTCGTGTATACTTTGGTCTCACAATCGAAAACTCGGAGGTTAAATAATGAAATTTTTCATAGATACGGCCAATATTGACGAGATCAAAAAGGGAATGGAGATGGGCCTGGTGGATGGAGTTACGACCAACCCGTCACTCCTCGCAAAGGAAAAGAAGGACCCTGAAACGGTCCTCAAGGAGATCTTAAAAACCGTTCCCGGGCCGGTCAGTCTTGAGGTCATATCGACCGATGCGAAAGGCATGTGCGAAGAGGCCCGAAAACTCGCAGATCTCGGACAGAACGCCGTTATCAAGATACCGATGACCGAGGACGGCATCAAGGCCGTCAGGACGCTCACCGACGAAGGGATCAAAACGAATGTGACCCTTATTTTCCAGCCCCTTCAGGCCCTTATCGCGGCAAAAGCGGGCGCCACCTACGTCAGCCCGTTTATCGGCCGGCTCGATGACATTTCTCAAAGAGGGATGGAGATCATCGACAGCATCGCAAAGATATTTTACAACTACGCGATCGAAACAGAGGTCATTGTGGCAAGCATCAGGAACCCGGTGCATGTCCTTGATGCCGCCCTTATCGGCGCCGACATCGCCACAATACCCTTTAACGTCCTAAAACAGCTGATGAACCATCCGTTGACAGACATCGGGCTTCAGAAATTCCTCAAAGACTGGGAAGGCATAAAGAAATAGAGTTCTACGTTCCACGTTCTACGTTCTACGTTAAAAACCAAATCGTTCCGGAATCCGGATATAATGGCGTGAAACGTAAAACGCGGAACGTAGAACGTAGATGTTGAGTACCACGACATCGTAAAACGTAGAACGTAGAACGTAGAACGTAGAAAGCCGCCCGACGGGCGGCTTTTTTATTCCTTCCCCTTGCATTTCTCGAGGTGACAACGTACCATTGAAAGAAAGTCCAATGCTTGTCAGGAGGTGAGTAAATGCATTATGCATGGGTTATCGCTTTCACTGGTACACTCGTCACGATCCTCGCCCACGGTTTCGGCCGGATGTCCTATTCGGTTATATTGCCGCCAATGAAAGACGGGCTCATGCTTAATTATACGCAGCTTGGCTCCATTGCGACCGGAAATTTTATCGGATATCTCAGTTTAGCCATTATAGGGGGATTTCTTGCCGCACGTTTCGGGGTAAGGCGCGTGGTGTTCGTGTCCCTCCTGGTAATAGGGGTCAGCCTGTTTCTTACCGGTTTTTCGGAATCCTTCTCATTCGCCTTTTTCATGCGGCTTATCTCCGGGCTCGGCAATGGAGGCGCCTATGTCCCTATCATGGCGCTGCCTGCCGCATGGTTCATTGCAAAGAAAAGGGGCCTCGCAACAGGTATAGTGTCCGGTGGCATCGGGGCCGGCCTTTTTCTCGCCGGCATAATTCTGCCGCCCATCATCTCGGCTTTTGGAAAAGACGGCTGGCGTTATGCGTGGTATTTCCTCGGAATTGCCGTATTCGTTCTCGGGTTCGTCTGCTTTGCATTTTTAAGAAATAACCCGTCCGAGAAGGGGCTCACAACGTATGGGGGGATCGAGGAACAGAAAGGCGGGCCAAAGGTCACGCTTTTCTCCGCATTTAAGGATGTAGTCGTCGAAAGCGAAATATGGAAGCTTGGCGTTGTCTATTTCATGTATGGGTTCTCGTATATAATCTACCTTACATTTTTCGTTGCATTCCTCACGAAGGAAATGGGCATGACACCCGTTGCAGCGGGCAGGGTCTTTGCCGTCCTCGGAATTTTCAGTATATTCTGCGGGGTGATCTACGGCTGGATATCGGATGTTGTCGGAAGGCGGTACGGATCTATGATAGCCTACCTTACACTTGCACTTGCATACGTTATCTTTGCATTCTGGAAAGACACCACGGGATTCTATGTCTCAGCTGTTGTCTTTGGGATCGCTGCCTTTTCGATCCCCACCATAATGGCGGCAGCAGCCGGGGATGCGGTCGGAGGCCGCCTTGCGCCTGCCGGTCTGGGGTTCATAACTTTATTCTTCGGGATAGGCCAGCTACTTTGTTTTCACGCCATTGCGCTGGTGTGAGTCATTCGTCTGGCGTTTTATTCCGAGAGATTATGGATTTACGAATCGTGCCGCCTAACCACGC
>CAIQJW010000094.1 GCA_903872255.1 uncultured delta proteobacterium
AGGGCATCGTTCAGGCACCACTGTACACACAACGGTTTTTCGAGTGGCGGGTCCTCTTCACACATGTCGCACTTCAGCGGAAGGCCGGAGTCCGGCTCCTTGAATGCATCCCTTGAGGGGCATGATGCCCTGCAGAAGCCGCATTCATCGTATTCTCTGCCGTCAATGATGTACTGGTCGCGGCCCATGCACTCCGCCGGGGTGTACTCGCCGGCATACACAGGAACGTAGACATCGCGCATAGGATCCCGGATCATTCTGATACGGGACCGTGCCGGGTTATTACTCGAGTATTTCGGGTTTGCATGGAAGGCGGAACAGATGACTTCGCATGCCCGGCAGCCATTACACTTATCAAGGTCGATCTTGATTGTTTTAACTTTCTTTTTAATCTTGGCCATCTTTTATTATCCCTCTCTGTTCTAAGTCTTCGGCAACGTAGCCCAGATCCAAATTCTTCAAGGTTTCCTTGGTAGGAATACCGTCCATGTTCCAACCTTTGAATTTGTAATAAGCATCGAGAAGCTGAGATTCGAGTTCCGGGAATCTTTTCTTCCAGTGGTCTTCCGGCGGTTTCTCATCTTCTCTGCGTAATCCTCTCCTGACATTGACCGCGCGGACGAGGGTCCGGTTCCGTGCATATACCTTCTTGATATCGTCTTCGCTCATATCGATCCCGGTTGCCGCAGAGACCATTTTCGGGTAATTATGGATATGATACGGCGGTTTCAGCGGGAATGAGGACAGACCGGCGCATACGCCGAGTGCGTCGTCAAGATAGTGCATCATCTCCTGCCAGTCGACAATGTCTACTGCCATGTCAACGGTCGGGAAGTACGGGTTCGATTTCTCGCCGCGCATCTCCCATTCCATGACGATCTTTTTGAACTTGTCGTCCGGGCACTGCGGCCAGTCTGCGATAAAGTTCTCTTTCTCTTCCTGGGTCATGAAAGGCGACTGCGGGAACTGGCCTTCGATCTGTGTAATGTTTATCTTCTCGCCGGTCGCATACATCAGGAAGTAAATGGGGTTCAACATGCCAAGCTTAAGCGGCAGCTGCTCATGTTTCTTGATATTGTTATGGGCAAATGCCTGTGCTCCATTTCCGATCTTCTCGGCTGCCCAGTAGGTACCATCGGCAAGCACATCACCAATGCCTTCACGGCGTACGATCCTGTCGAGGAGCCAGTAGAAGCGCCCTTCGTTGTCGGTCGGGGATCCCTCGAAATCTTTATCGGTAAGGATACCGGCTTCTTTCAACTCGATCGCAAACGCCATTGTCTGCGGTACCGAGAATCCGTCAACTCCATATTCCGTCGCCTTCTGAGCGATCTTGAAACCAAAGTCGAGGTCCTCGACGAAAGCGGCCATGGAATACGTAAGTTTGGAGAAGCACTTCATCATATATGTCGAGATACCCGGTACGGATATGATAGCGCCGCACTTCATCGGGCAGTTATAACAGCTTATCAGGCGTTTCCGGACTGAAAGCTGCGTCTCTTTCCATTTCTTTTCGATCTCGTCATTCCAGAAATCTTTCCTTCTCACGCGGGCGTTGCCCCAGACGAAGTTTTCGGTATGCCACTTTTCGTCAACATGGAGCATTTCCTGGGGGGAACCCAAGCCCTGAAGGATCGTCATAACGTTCGGGACAGGGTTCTCATTTCTCCATTTAATGTACTGGAGAACGTCGTTGCACAGTTCGATGAATTCTGCAGGCTTTGCCAGGTTTATATCTTTCGTTCCGCGAACCGCTATGGCCTTGACGCCCTTGTCTCCCATGACGGCGCCCAAACCGAGACGGCTGGCGCTTGAGCGTCCCTGCTCGATCGAAGCCATCCAAACCCTGTTCTCACCGGCAAGCCCGATGGCCGCGACCTGAGCATTGGGTTCATTGAGCTCTTTCTTGATAAGCTCCTGGGTTTCAACCGCACCCTTGCCCTTCAAATGGGCGGCGTCGCGAATCTCGACCTTGTCATTATTGATCCAGATGTACACGAGGCTCGACGATTTCCCGGTAAGGATTATCTTGTCATAACCCGCATATTTCAATTCCGGCGCGAAAAACCCGCCCATCATCGAATACCCCATCAGTTTTGTCTGAGGGGAATACGCGGTTATGATCGTACGATTTGCACCCGGTGCAGGTGTGCCGCCAAGAAGACCAGCGCTGAAGATCAAGGGAATATCGGCATCGAAAGGATCAATTTCCGGAGGGACTCTTTCGTACAGTATCTTGGCATTTGTTCCCAAACCGCCAAGATAAAGTTCAGTATCCTTGGGATCAGTTTCGACGCGCTCGATATTGCCTGTACTTAAATCAATTTCCAGGTTGTATCCATTTTCTCCATACCTCATTTTTACTCCTCCAAGAGTATCTTCACAACCACGATATAGGTCGAGAAGTTTAGGTTTCTAGGTAATTAAATTAACAAATTCACAAAAGCCTTGTCAAGGTCAAATAATGAAAGAATTCACAAGGTTATGCGATACTAACAATACATAAAAGGCCATCGCTTTGGTATATTTAGGTAAATTTTAGATTATTATTCTTATCATATTATATACCATATGATTTTATTATGATATTGCAATCGTAATTTAAAATTGAGAAAAGTTCAGGACGATGACAGCGGCTGCCGGTAGGGAAATGCAATGCTATTGGATTGTATCTAATTGAATTAATTAACCAATTACTTATAGTTCAACCTCTTGCCAAGCACGCATGAGGTCTCGATCTGACGGTCTGAAATATCCCAGTATTTTCGCAGGAGCTCGTCCTTGTTTTCCATCAATTTAAAACCTAATTTTTGGTAAAATCGTATCGCCCGGTCAGCAGCTTTCCACGTGCCCACCAGGAGCCATTCTGTATCAACCTGTCTCTCGATCAGGGCGAGAAGTTTCGACCCGATCCCCCTTCCCTGTTCGGCATTAAGGACGTAGGCGTGGCGTATGAGCGTTGCATCCCTTACCTTTTCCCTCGCCGTAACGCCGAGCACTTTCAGGTCTTTTCGATATCCATAAAAGGACATCCTGTTCATCTCGCCTTCAAGCTGACCCATGGGCATATACGGTTCGTGATAGCAATCGCCGGGTATAACATCCTTGTAGCGCTTCGATCCGTCATTGATGACCGGAAATATCTCGTTTTTGTCCTCGATCCCGAAAAGGCCTTCATTCCAAAACCCGTAGAGATCGTATGCATTCTGAAAGGCGATCTTACCGAGCGCTTCATCGCTATCGATCAAACCGGAGAGCACGTCAAAATTCTTACCAATGCCGGGCACACCGGGGAAATCCGTCCCAAAAAGGTACTTATGCGCGAATTTCTTCATCGAAGGCCAGTAATTCAGGAGATTTGCAGGGGGCAGTCCCGATATGTCTATATAAACATTGTCAAAATTCTTGACCAAAAATTCGGCGATATGGTACCAGAATCCCCGTCCTCCGTGGCACAGAACGATCTTCAGGTTGGGAAAATCGTTAATGACATCGTCAAATGTGTAGGGGTCTGAATAACGCATCTTTGCACCTTCAAACAGGCTCGTGCCTGCATGGAACAAAACGGGCAGGCCTTTTTCCTGGCATATATCGTATATCGGGTAAAGGGCCTTGTCGTTCGCATAGAAGAATCCATGTATGGGATGCACTTTGAGGGCACGGGCACCGAGGCCCATCTGCCGTATAAACTCAGACGCGGGGTCACTATGAAAGTTCAGATTGAGATTTGCTATCGGGATAAGCTCCGGATGAAAGGTATTTATCTCGAATGCGCGCTCTATCGGCATAACCCCTGCGGTAAGGGGCGAATATTCGGGGATCAGGACGCCTCCGAATACCCCTTCGCGTTTAATGACCGACCCATATTGTTCCGGCAGCTGCCTTTGGTCGTCATCATATATCAGGGGGATATACGGCCCGGTCTGCATCCAGACCTTTTGGGCCCGGTCCGTCCATTCGGATTTATGACCAACATGGATGTGTGTATCTATTATCCGCATAACTCATTGTATAAAAACAAATAGTGTTGTTCAAGCGCGGAAATCATGGATACCGTGTACGCAATATTTTTTTTAAAATATGTGATTTTTAGCATTGGACGGGGGCTTTCGCTATGGTAGGATTTTTAACAGTTTGAGGCTCGATATTTATACAGCTAATAGAGGCAGGTTTATCGAAAACATGTCTGTCTGCTTAAAAAATAAATTACAAAAAAAGAACATCACGGGAACCTTGCTATACAGGGTAAATGGCGAGGTAGTGGGGTACAGGTCCTAAGGCGTGCGTCGCGCCGCTTAAACAAGGCAACGCGGCGCACCACCTGGGACACCACCATTTTAATTTCGCGACATTTTCC
>CAIQJW010000095.1 GCA_903872255.1 uncultured delta proteobacterium
AAGAATGCCCGCGATAAGGTTACCCTGAAGAAGCTTAATGCCAAACTTGTCCACACCCTTCAAGGTTTTTATGACGAGATGGACAGGTACCGTAAGAAAAAACCGGATGAAGCCGAGTCTAAGGAAACAATTTCTGTCGATGGCCAGCAGGAAAGCGATACCGAAAGAATAGTTTCAGAGATCAGAGATCTTGAAAAACTGAGGAAGGGGAGGCTTCTCATTGAATGACAGAATGTCATCGGTACTAACTAAGGGTCCGGGTTAGACGATGCTGGAAGGCGCGAAGATACTCATCGTCGACGATAGCCCCGACATCATCATGATCCTTTCCGATTTCCTGGAATTTAACGGTTGTGAGGTCTATACGGCCGCCTGCGGTAAAGAGGCCCTGGACATGCTGGGGAAAGAGGATATCGAAATTGTCATCCTTGATGTCCAGCTTCCCGATATCAACGGGATAAGCCTCATCGATACGATCAAGGTAGATAAGCCGACAACTGCGGTAGTCATGGCCACCGGTTATTACGACCCCAATTTTGTCATCGACGCCATGAAAAAAGGCGCGTCCGATTTTCTGCTTAAGCCGTTCGAATTCGATAAACTGCTCCTTGTTATGATGCGTGTTATCAGAGAAAGAAATCTGCTTGTTGAAAAAGAAAGCATGATGCTCAATCTCGAGGACAAAAAGAAAATAGAGCATCTTAACAGGGAATTGCAAAAAAAGATCAAAGAATTAACGACGATGTACCATATATCGAACAAATTCAATTCAATAAATATTTTTGAAGATATTTACGAAAAAATGATGCAGATCGTCGGAGAAACGCTCGATGTCCGTTCGTGCGGATACTACGTTTCCGATCCCGAAACGGACGACCTCGTATTGTATACCGGGCATATGAAGGACGGGGCAGCGCCCGATCCGGACTGGAAGAGGATCAGCCTTCCGAGTGATTTCAATAAAGATGACCGGGGTGCCAGGAAGCATCTCGTCAGGGACAATAAGGTCTATCTTCCGCTCGTCATTCAGGGCGAACCTATCGGCTTTATCATGACAGAATCCAGGTTGAACGGGTCGAGGACCCCGAAAGCAGTCGAAAATGACATTTTCTTTCTGCGCCTCATCGCCGAAAATGCATCTACGCAGATCGAGAACAGGATGCTGTACGAAAGTCTCTTCGAAAGTATTCTTCATACGCTGCGGTCTTTGATCATCGCGATCAATAAGCGGGATTTTTATACGGACGGGCACTGCAAGAGAGTGACCAATCTCAGCCTTATCCTTGGGGAGCGCGTGAATATAAGCGAATACGAAAAGGATGTCATAAGGGTTGTCGGCCCTGTTCATGACCTCGGAAAGATAGGCATCCCGGACAGCATACTCTTGAAGCCCGAGAAGTTGACCGACGATGAATACTTGATCATGAAAAGTCATTCAGAATACGGGGAAGAGATCGTAAGTCGGTTCGAAATACTTGCAAAAGAGGCCAAGATCATACGCCACCACCACGAACGCTATGACGGGCGCGGGTATCCGGACCGCCTTGCCGGGGATATGATCCCCGTATGTTCAAGGGTAATCGCGGTATGCGATGCGTATGACGCGATGGTAACGGACCGGCCTTATCGTAAAGGAATGGAAGCGGACGAGGTTCTGACAGAAATGGCCCGATGCAGCGGAAGTCAGTTCGATCCGGCGATAGTTCAGGCCTTTACGGAGATAATCCGGGACGGTTATGAGCGCTGATGATGAAAGAAGGGAATTTTTCAGGATCCGCGACCGGATCCCGGTAGAATTCCGCAGCATTAGCCGCGAAGAATTTATAAGGCTTCAGGACATTATACGGTATAATCCGACACAGGTCGTAGATCGCCTCCACGAGCTTTATTTTATCGAAGCCCGCGGTGAATCTCCGGACGAACATGATCATCTTTACAACTATATGCAGATGATCAACCGGAAACTCGACATGATCATCGAAATACTGGGGAAATCCAGGGGTTCCGAAAATTATATCAGCATTCACACCGATGTGACCATAAGCGGATCGGGAATACAGTTTATCTGCAACCCCCCCCTTTCACAGGGCGAGTTTGTTGAGCTCAAGATCATTGTTCCCGTGTTTCCCTACCCCAAGATAACATGCCTTTGCCAGACCGTGCGCACCGAAAGGGAACCAGGAGATACCGCGGCCGGGCAAATGACCGCCTTCAAGTTCGTGGTAATTAACGAAAAGGACCAGGACATCCTGGTCAATTACATCTTTCTGAAAGAGCGCCAGTACTTGCGTCAAAAAAAAGAAACGGCGAGTTGATGAGCTATGGATATTGCCACAATACTTGGCCTGGTAGTCGGTATCGGATCGGTGCTTGCAGCCTTCCTTATGGAGGGCGGGCACCTTTCTGCCCTGATACAGCTGCCGGCTATGATACTCGTTATTTTCGGAACCTTTGGAGCGGCAACCGTAACCACGTCCGTTAAGCAGCTGGTCAATCTGCCGAATCTGATGAAAATTGCTTTTCTCGAAAAGCAGATGGATTCGCCCCGGCTTATCGACCTGCTTTTCGATCTCTCGCAAAAAGCCCGGAAGAACGGGCTTTTAAGCCTGGAAAAGGACATTGATGCGATCCACGAGCCGTTCTTACGAAAGGCTATCAGGCTTGCAATAGATGGTTTCGAAACAAACAAGATCCGGGAGATACTCGAGATCGAAATGGCCTACATAGAAGAGCGGCACAAGGCAGGAGCTAATTTTTTTATGAAACTCGGCGGGTTTTCGCCGACGCTTGGTATAATAGGCACCGTTCTGGGACTCATCCATGCGCTAGGCAATATGGAGAACAGTTCGAACATGGCGTCTGCTATCGCAAGCGCGTTTATTGCGACCCTCTGGGGTGTCGCCCTGGCGAACCTTATCTACCTTCCGTTATCAGACAAGCTCAAGCAGAAACACCAGGATGAAGCCCTGTACCTCGAGATCATAACAGAGGGCACCATATCGATTGCCATGGGCGATAACCCGAGGGTTATCCGCATGAAGCTTATCTCATTTCTGCTGCCCGACAAACGATCGGAGATAGTGAAATGAGGCGGAAGAGAAAACCGGAAGAGCACGACAACCTTGAGCGATGGCTTATTACGTACGCCGATCTTATCACCCTCCTGCTTGCGTTCTTTATCATGATGTATACATTTTCCAAGCAGGACACCGAAAAATACCGGGAAGTAACAGGCCGTCTCAAGACGATATTCTCGGGCGGGGCGCCTGTTGGATCTCGCGGCAGCGCATCGGGCCCGGCCCTGTTCGATGTCTCCCTGGCGGCACCCGGTTCTACTGAAGACGTAAAAAAGAAGCTTGAACAGCAAATAAACAAGGTTGAGGCGAACGGGGATGCAACTCAGAATAAGATGTCCGTTATCAGCGATGAACGCGGCACTGTCGTACGAATTCTCGACGAGGCCTTCTTCAATCCGGGGAAAGCCGAGCTTAAGCCAAGCGCGAAAAAGACGCTTGACCGTATCGCACCGGTCATAGGCAAGGTTGGCAATCCCGTCATGGTGGAAGGCCACACCGATAATATCCCTATTTCCACGCCTGAATTCCGGTCCAACTGGGAACTCTCGGTAAGGCGGGCAACGGAAGTGATACGTTACCTGATCGAAAAGCACGATCTGTCGCCCCAGAGGATATCCGCGGTGGGATATGCGGAATACCATCCTATCGCCCCGAACAATACGGCCGAAAACCGGTCCCGAAACCGCAGAATAGAGATCATCGTGTCGAAATCCCTCCCCGAAGGCGAGAAAAAGTAGAAATTCATCTTGTAGGCCGCCCAAAAGGCGCACCAGTAGGGAAGCTACATAATTTTTAATATTTTTCAAAAATAAAAAAAAAATCTTGCATATTCTGTAAATAGGGGAGTATAAACTATTTAGACGGTGGTCGGGTTGTAAACCCGTGATAAGCAATAATCTAAAGGAGGGGTATATATGACGAAGGCGGAATTGATCAGCAAAATGGCAGCAGGCTCAAAGATATCCAAAGCCGCTGCAGGCAAGGCCCTGGAAGCTTTTCTTGATGGTGTTAAGGCAGCCCTCAAGAAAGATGAACGGGTAACACTCGTTGGTTTTGGCACATTTTCAGTCTCAAAAAGGAAAGCCCGCAAGGGAAGAAACCCTAGAACGGGTAAAGAGATCAAGATCCCTGCCCGGAAAGTTCCGAAATTCACCGCTGGAAAAGCACTCAAAGAAGCCATCTAATCAAGATTTCGAGTTAATTAAAATAAAAATGCCCCCTGGGGAGGGGGCATTTTTATTTGCAGCCGCACCGCAATTACCACCCCCGGGCTTGACCCGGAACCAGCAACAATCCCCGTCATCCCGGCGCTTGACGCCTACATCGCAATCCCCCTAAGCCCGTCATCCCGGGTCAAGAGACTGTGTCATAATTTGCCTAAGCCCGTCATCCCGGGTCAATAGGCTGTGTCGCAATCCCTTTCCCACCATCCAAAACGGGTATGTTAAACCTGCCGGTATAGCCCCCACCGCTGTCATCCCGGGGCATCATCCGGAAACCGCCATTCACCACACCCCGTCATCCCGGGCTTGACCCGGGATCCAAGGTTTTGTTTTTATTGTTGTTTCTGGTCTTAAGGTTTTCAAAGGGCTCAAAAAGAAAAACCTTGGATCCCGGCTCGGAGGCCGGGATGACGGCGGTGCGGGGCCGGGACGGGCGGTGGTTTATTCCGGTGCTTTGCACGTTTCCGGCGGAACATGTTTGCGACTCAGTCTCCTTGAGGGCGGGATGACGTGAGAAATGGGTTTGCGACACAGTCTCCTTAAGGCCGGCGCTGGGGGGGATTGCGACACAGTCTCCAAGTCCGGGATGACGGTCATGGACAATATATAACGGCGGGGGGGGAGGTGACCGGGGTGACGAACCTAGGGGGATTGTGGCACAGCTTCCAAGCCCGGCATGACGGGATATATTAATGATCTGGCCTCTGTATGCAGAATACAGGATACGGCATACCGCCGGTGAGGTTACCGGTGGGTGAGGAGGATGTCGACGGCCCGGGATATGAGGGTTTCGCGGGCGGACAGGGGGGCGGATAGGGTTTCGTGGACGAGGATGGCGCCTTCTTCGCTTCCGAGGGACACCCAGAGGTCGATGCGGCCGTTTTCGATCCGGGCGTTGATGCCGAGCGGTATACTGCATCCTCCGCCAATGGCGGCCTGTATGGTGCGTTCGATCGAGATCTCATTATATGTGCGCTCGTCATTGATCGACCGGACAAGCGCGGTTGCGTCATCATCGCGCCTGATCTCGATGCCGATCGCGCCCTGTCCCGCGGTGGGGACCATGATAGCGGTCGGGATTGTCTGGGTGATCGCGTTATGAAGGCCGAGCCGACGGACCCCGGCTGCGGCAAGTATGATGCCGTCAAGGCCTTCGACCTGAATTTTTCTGATGCGCGTGTCGACATTTCCGCGTAAAGGAACAACGGTGATCCCCGGCCGGTATCGAAGGAGCTGGGCCTTTCTGCGAAGGCTCCCGGTGCCGATGCGGCAGCCCGGCACAAGTTCATCGATATTCTTGCGCCGCGTCGATATGAAGACATCCCCGGGGTCTTCGCGTACCAGATAAGAGCCGATGACAAGGCCCTCTGCCAGGTCAGCCGGGATATCCTTGGTGCTGTGCACCGCCAGGTCGATGGTGCCCCGTACCAGTTCTTCCTCGATCTCCTTGACAAATACACCTTTTCCGCCGATAACGGCAAGCGGCTTGTCCCACACTGTATCACCGGTGGTCTTGATGACCCTGGTTTCGAAACTGTGCCCGGGATGGGCCTCTTTTAATGCCTCTATAACAATCCGGGCCTGGGTGAGCGC
>CAIQJW010000096.1 GCA_903872255.1 uncultured delta proteobacterium
ATGCTCGGAATCTATCAAAGAGGGGGCGTACCTTTGACAATCCTGCCCTTTGGTCTGAGTCGTGTCTATACATGGCTTCTGCTATTCGGGTTCGCTTCTGTCTCGGCAGTAATACTGGATTGCGAGTTCAGAATGAGAAGAAATCCATACTTCGCATCTATTCTATCTCTTCTGGAATGTTTTTTTTCGAGTACATCTATGTTGAGTCGCGGGATGATTCTCAATGGCGGCGCATTAATGCTTGGTGTGGAGGATAACGCTAAAAAGCGTTCTGCCAATCCGAATGTACGTTATAAGCTAATCATGCTTATTATTTTTGGAGTAGTATTCGTCTTATCTGTTTTCACCGTAAACCAGATACGTAGGGATTTGTACTATTACGTGGATTCTCGCCAAGGGGTAATCCCTGTTTCCATGTCATTCCGATCGGGATCATTTCAATCAAACTCGTTCCTGTCTGAGGCATTCTTACAACAGTCATTTTTATCTAGGCCGGTTGTTCAGGCCGTCACAGGGATCAAAGGGTTACTTATTGACCGATGGGTAGGAATGGAAGGAATAATGGCGGTAAGCAGTTATCATGATTTGGGCTGGAACTTGTGGAAAAAAGCATGGCAGGAGAGGTATTCCCATTATGGAACGAGTATGTATGACCTAACTTTGATAAGGTCTCAGTACCTCGATGTCGATTTAACCAAATACCATTACATAGGTTTGCCGGGCATAGTGGCCTTTTTCTATTATCCCGGCTCCTTCTCCTTCTTGTTTTGTTCTATGCTCCTGCTAGGGTTTTTGGCGGCAGGGATTGAAATCTCTATCTGTAAACTAAGTGGTACGAACATAATACTCTGCGCATTGTTTGGACAGGTCTTAGCCAGCAGATATGCTCATTTCGGTTACGTTCCGTATCAAAGCTATCTGCTTTTCGGAGCGATCTATTTTAATGTGCTGGCCCTTTTTTTCCTCGATAAAATTCTATTATATCGGAACAAAGGATTGATACCGAGCTCGGACGGCACAACAGAGAGTTAATTTTGTGCATCCCCGCTACGGTACCCTCACATCCTTCAGTGTAAATATTGATTTAAAAATAAAGCCTTTTGATTCTATCGCTTCCTTCCCTCCATCAAGTCTGTCAAGCAGTGCAACCACGCCTTTAACCGCATACCCGCCTTTTTCAACAGCCTCGATTGCCTTCAGCGAAGATCCCCCTGTTGTTACGACATCCTCAAGGATCACGACGTTCATTCCCTTCCTTAAGTTCTTCCCGCCTTCGATCCACTGATTTGTACCGTGGCCTTTTGGCTCTTTCCTGATTAGAAAGCCCATAAGATTGTCTTTGTTCAGGTATGAAGCGAGAACAACGGACGATACGAGAGGGTCTCCTCCGATGCTTACGCCGCCTACGGCGTCGATGGTTGGGATTTCGCGGGTCATTGCGTACATCAGCTTGCCGACGAGGTACATGCCTTCGGGGTTGAGGGTGGTTTCCTTTGCGTCGATGTAGAAGGTGCTTTTCTTTCCGCTGACGAGGGTGAAATCTCCTTCTTCGTATGATAGGTCTTTAAGGATCTTAAGAAGTGTATCGCGGTCTCCTGCCATTTCTGTCTCCTTCAATAATAACGGGATGATGTTCCGGTGTCGTTAACGATATCATTAAGGCACGGGAAATTCAATATACCGGCCTAATCTTCATTCAATTTTGAAAGCTCGGCAACGAAAAAGCCGATGATTCCCTCGTCCATCAGGCAGAATTCTATCTCTTTGAGGGGTAGGGGTGCCGATCCGTGGGCAATGAACCCGGCCGTTTCTTCAACGATGATCCGGGCGCACCTGTCTTTGGGAAAACCGAAAATTCCCGCGCTGATCGCCGGCATGGAGATGGAGGAAAATCCTTGTGCGGCGGCGAGGTCAAGCACGTTGTGCACCGCTTTCTTGAGTTTGTTTTCTTCGTCTCCCTCGCCCCACATAGGCCCTACGGCATGGATGACATGTCGGGCTTTAAGTTTTCCGCCGGACGTAAGCGCGGCCCCGCCGACCGGCACGTAGCCTATGGAGTTGCTTTCTTCCTGAATAACCGCTCCGCCTTTCCTGACGATAGCCCCCGCCACACCCCCGCCATGCTGCAGATATGAATTCGCGGCATTCACAATGGCATCCGCACCGCTCTCCGTCAAATCCCCCCGCGAAACCTTCAATGCAATCCCCTTATACGACACCTGCTTCAAGACTTCATCCATATCTCATCTCCCCTATCAAGGTTTTACGTGGAACATTGAACGTTGAACTTGGAACCTCCTCTGTCTTGTTGTATTATAGATCGAATGAAACAAAATGAAAATGCCATCGACCTGCGACTCTTATCCGTCGGGTCCCTCAAGGGCGTGGGTCCGGTAATTGAGGAAAAGCTGGCCAATAAAGGAATCGGGACTGTTGAAGAACTGTTGTACTTCGTTCCTATCCGGCGGGTCGACAGGGGGAATATTAAGAAGATCTGCGAATTGAGCGCGGGAGAGGATGCGAGCCTCATGGCGACGGTTGATTCCTATCGCTCCTTATTCTTCCGGCATGCGAGGAAAAAGGGATATGAGGTTATAGTCACCGATGAGACGGGATATTTGTCCCTTAAATGGTTCCAGTGGTCCAAAGGATACCTGGAGCAGATATGCCGCAAGGGGGCCACACTATTCGTGTCGGGCCGGGTAGGGCAGTTCGGGGAGTTTCTGCAGATCGTCCATCCGAGCGTGACCGTTCTGGCTGAAGATGACGGCCCCGAAAAAGCGCAGATGGTGCTCCCTGTTTATTCCCAGGTTGAAGGGATAAAACAGGGGGTTATTCGTAATATAATCGCCGAGGCGGTTAATGCTTTCAATTCGGGCCCCATTTGCGTTTTGCCCGGGAAACATGAGGAACGCCACTCCCTTATGCCTTTTCCCGATGCAATAAGGTCCGCACACGGGCTTGACGGTGCGTTCGATGAGGCGCGTTCAGCGGCTTCTGTCAAGCGGATGATCCTCGAAGAATATCTCCAGTTTCAGATAACGCTTATGGCAAAAAAAAGGAAAGCGCATAAAGAAAAGGGCATTGCGTTCAAAACGGAAAGCCCTACTTTAGAGCGGTTTCTTAAAGGCCTGCCGTTTGATCTGACGGCGGGGCAGAAGCGGGTCATCGGCGAGATCATTTCCGATATGGGCCGCGGTTCTCCCATGAACCGTCTCCTGCAGGGGGATGTGGGGTCCGGCAAGACCGTCTGTGCGGTTGCCGGTGCGTGTGCGGCGATTGACAGCGGTTTTCAGGTCGCCTTCATGGCCCCGACCGAGATACTTGCGGAACAGCATTATCTCAATGTCCATCGATGGTTCGGGGACCTTGGTATTCCTGCAATCCTGCTTAAAGGCGGTATGGGGAAGGAACGTAAAGAGATACTGAAAAAAATACGGAGCGGGGCAGTCCCCATCATCGTCGGGACGCATGCAATCATCCAATCGGATGTAGAGTTTCACCGGCTCGGCCTCGTCATTATCGATGAGCAGCATCGTTTCGGGGTCGACCAGCGCAAGAGGCTCAAGAATAAATCGTTTTATCCCGACGTGCTTAATATGAGCGCAACCCCCATCCCGCGGACATTATCCATGGTCATTTACGGCGACCTCGATGTATCTGTCATTGATACATTGCCTGAGGGCAGGCAGGCAATTAAGACAATTGTGCTCTCCGAAGACAAGAGGGACAGGGCCAGGGTGATGGTAGAAAAGGAGCTCCGATCGAGCCGCGGGGTCTTTATCGTGTATCCGCTCATAGAGGAATCAGAGACCGCGGGTTTGCGCAATGCGACCGAGATGGCGGGACACTGGCAGAACTCCGTATTTCCCGAACATCGCGTAGGGCTTCTCCATGGGAGAATGAACACGAAAGATAAAGAAAATATAATGGAAATGTTCCGGCAAAGGGAGATAGACATTCTCGTGTGCACGACGGTGATAGAGGTAGGTATTGATATTCCCCATGCCACAATGATCATCGTGGAAAACGCCGAGCGTTTCGGCCTCTCGCAGCTCCACCAACTGCGCGGAAGGGTCGGAAGGGGGCCGGAGGCGTCGCGGTGTGTTCTTTTGACATCCACGGCAAGGACAAACCTCGCATCGAAGCGGCTCAAGATAATGGAGAAGACGAATGACGGGTTCACGATAGCGGAAGAGGACCTGAGAATACGGGGAGTAGGCGACATGCTGGGGGTCCGGCAGTCGGGCCTGCCGCCCTTCAGGATAGGCGATATCATCAGAGATATAGATATCATGGGCCAGGCGCGGAGGATCGCGGAGGATTTTACGAACACTCTTTCGGATCGCGAACTGCAGGAGTTGATGAAGCAAATTGGCGACAGGTTTGAGGATAAGCAGGCGTTATCGGACATTGCATAAAAATTAGATGAGGGGGTTAGGATGAGAAAGGCGAAAATAGTTTGCACGCTCGGGCCGCCGACACAGAGTTCACGGGCATTGGAATCTTTGATCAAGCACGGGATGAATGTCGCCCGCCTTAATTTTTCTCATGGCGACCACGCATCCCATGAGGCGCTGATCAAAAAGATACGGGGTGTTGAAAAAAAATTGGGAAGGAATGTGGCGATCCTCCAAGATCTGCAGGGTATCAAGATCAGGGTGGGTTCCCTGGCAGGGGGAAAGGTGCTGCTGCAGGCGGGACAGCCCGTTGAGATCCGCACGGGGAAAAGCGAGGGCAATAGTACGTGTTTTTATATAGATTATCCGTGGATCATCGAAGATGCCCATCCGGGCGATACGATCCTTCTTGATGACGGGCTGATCCGGCTTAGTGTACAGAACAAATCCGAGGGATCTCTCGGCGCAATTGTCCTGGAAGGGGGTATCCTCAAAGAGCATAAGGGTGTGAACCTCCCGGGCATGAAAGTGAGCGGTCCTTTTTTCACGCAGAAGGACCAGGATGATCTAGAATTCGGCATTGCAATGGGAGTTGATTATGCGGCCCTGTCTTTTGTGAGGAGCGCGCATGATGTGGCAGAGGTCAAGACGTGGCTCGAAAAGAAAGGCGCCCTGATACCCCTCATCGCAAAGATCGAAAAGCCCGAAGCGATCGAGAACATTGACGAGATACTCGATCTCGTGGACGGCATAATGGTGGCGCGGGGCGATCTCGGTGTGGAAATGCCGCTTGAGGAGGTGCCGGTATTTCAGAAAATGCTCATAACAAAGGCGAACCTGGCAAGAAAGATCGTTATCACGGCAACGCAGATGCTGGAATCCATGACGCAGCATTCAAGGCCCACACGCGCGGAAACGACTGATGTCGCCAATGCCGTCCTTGACGGGACCGACGCGCTTATGCTTTCGGCAGAAACATCGGCCGGAAAGTACCCGTTCGAATCCGTGGCGGTCATGGACAGGATCATTTCTTTCACCGAAGAGAAATTGCCCGGAAAGATCGAAAATATGTCAGATGACCGGCCGGCGATAGATTTCCCCGAAGCTATAGCCGAGGCTGCATCACGGGCTGCGTCGGAACTATCTGCGAAATGCATCCTGGCGTTTACAATGACGGGCCTCACGGCGCGGCTTATTTCAAAATTCAGGCCGCCTGTACCGATAATCGCTGTTTCACCCGATGAAGAAGTTGTCAGGCGAATGAACCTCTATCGCGGTGTTGTCCCGTTCCAGGTCGGGAAATTAAAAAATACAGACAGGATGATCGAAGCGGTGGACCAATTTATTTTAGAGAAACAGTTTGCTCAAGAGGGGGATGTGGTCGTTCTCGTTGCCGGCCATCCCATCGCTTCAAAAAGCAGGACCAATTTCATAAAGATCCACCGGGTCGGAGAGCGCTGAAGAGGCTCGATCTTCTATTCCAGATAAATTTCTTGTTCCGCCGGGATCACAAGCCTCCCGGTCCTGGCGGATATATCTTGAGGCCCCAGGGCATAAAGGGGGCTTATCTCAAGCGTTGAACCTTCGGGGATATCAATGCCGGCAGTGATAAGCCAGTTTCGATAGAGGGCGCTCATTGCTTCCCGGGCCGTGTCAGGCGAATCATCGCCCTCTTTGTTCTTAACAGGGGCAAATTCATCCTCTCTTTTTATTTCCATGCAGCATGTCCTTCGGGCAAAAGGCATCGCGTCAAAAACAAACGTCTCGAATTTCCAGAGGTCGATACTTGCCGGTTCCCAGTCGGATGAGATGACGTAGGCCGATTTCTTTGCGCAATGATACGGCAGGGCAAAGCCGTCCTTGTTGAGTTCCTTTATGAAGGAGAGCGAAAAGATATGGATAGCCGTGTTTCCTGCCCAGTAAAGGATGTTACCTTTTTCATCGAGGGCGGACATGTACTTCTCGTCAAGATCACTGTATTCCGCAATAGCGTCTTTTCCCTCGAGCTTGAGGTAGACCCCCACCTTCTCCTTAATGTTCCTGCGGCGTACGACCTTTGTGGATACCTGCGACCGTGCCCGCCGGTGGTGTCCGAGAAAGACAGGGTCCGCGATCTTGACGAGGGGATTGTCCACCTGGCAGTAGAATAATTCTTCGTAGCCCGCCTCGATCATTTTCGATAAAAGCCCCGAATCCGACAATGCCTTAAGGGACCCGCCATGACCGTTTGGACTGGTGTAAAGGTGGACCTTATCTTTCAGTATCAGATTGCCCTGAGGAGAAATAGCGGGAAGCACCCCCTGAGAGAAAAAATGGACATTCTGAGGCTCGAGACCGAAGAATTTCTTCTGTTTAAAGAAATCTATCGTATCCTTATGGTTGTCGCTGCTTGTCATGATCATTAGCGGTATCGTGGCCGAATACCGGTTCGAAAGGGCCCTGACCTGTTCGGCCAGAAGCTGAAAAAGGGTCTTCCCTGCCACGGGCGACAAGGGAAAAGTCCCCTTGGGGCCGTCAAAACCCAGGCGTGAACCCTGGCCTCCGGCCACGATCAGGACAGCCGCTTTTTGCCCTCGCAGCAGGGATTCACCTTGAGAACGTGCCGCCAATTCGTCGGCATTTTGCCCGCTGTCTTTCGGAATCGGGATCACATCGGGCGGGCTGACCGTCGCGGGATCGATGGCGCCTGAATTTGATTCGCAGAATTTGTGGTAAAGCTGAAAAGCAAGGTGAAAGTCCAGAGCCCCATTCGATCCCAGAAAAGCCTGTCTCTGATGAAATGAGAGCGATCTGTAATGATCGAGAATGTGATGCTGATCGAATAGTTCCAAAGTCCTTAAAAATTCATGCTCGGGCATATTTCAATCCAGGTACATAGCTTATTTCTAAAATCTTACATAATTTTAGTGTTGACTGGCAACATCTTCCGAACAAAGGGTCCCGGAAAAGACAATTGTCCGGTACAAATTATCTTTATCTTATTAAGTTAATTTAGATTAGCACGATAATATATCTGGTTTAGGACAGAATTAAGCCCCGCATAATTGAGGTTATTGCATGAAAGTACTCGTTGTTGACGATTTTGCGACGATGAGAAAGATCATTAAGAATGTTTTAAAGCAGATTAATATTGAGAACGTTCTGGAAGCGGAAGACGGCAAGCATGCTTTGACCGTTCTTGCCGGTGACAGCGTTGATCTTATCATTAGCGACTGGATAATGCCTGAGATGACGGGCATTGAATTCCTGAAGGCCTGCAAGGCCGATGACAATATCAAGAACATTCCCTTTATTATGGTCACTGCCGAGGCACAGAAAGACAACATCATGGAAGCCATAAAGTCAGGCGTCGACAATTACATCGTTAAGCCGTTCACTCCTGACAAGCTAAGGGAAGCAATAGACAAGGCAAAAGCCAAGGGCGGAAAATAACATAGCGCCGGAGGAAATCGATGGACGTCAAATATATTAAACCTTTTATAATGGCAGCCCAGTCCATTTTTAAAACTATGTTGGGAATTGAAGCCACTTTAAGCAAACCGGTCATCAAGACAAGCCGTACGACATCCGGTGGGGTAACCGGTATTATGGGCCTCGTCGGGGACAGAAAGGGCACGATCACGATCAGCTTTCGGGATGAAGGTGCGCTATTTATATATAAAACGCTGGTGGGAGAGGAATCGGCATCGGTCAATTCGGACGTCGTCGACGCCATCGGTGAGATAACGAATATAATTTCCGGACAGGCGAGAAAAGAGTTTGAGAAGCTCGGGATTAACCTGAAGGCAGCGATACCAATGGTTATTGTCGGAAAGGAGATAGAATTGAACTTTATGACAACCCTGCCGATCGTTCAATTGCCGTTTAATTTCTCGGTGGGAAATGGGACACAGGAAGTGATGTTTCTCGAGTTTTCCTTCGAATGATAAAAATATCCCTGTGCCCTTTCAGGCATTTCCCATGTCCAGGACCGTTTTCACGAACAATTCATCAAGGCCGGACATAGTAAGGCATTCATAATTCCTGCTTTTCGATACTTATGCAATAGCACCCCCATCACGTCATTGGTTGCAATAAGTACCTTTGCCGTAATGCGGGGAGTTCTTTGTATATGACTGCAAGGTCAGGTATGATATAGGGGGGTAGTGAAGCCTCTTCGGCAAGTGGAAAAACAGTAGATACGTGGGGGGACGTTACCTACGTTTTCTCCATAATAGGTGGCGAGTTGTTCATGAGAGGCGGGTATGTCTCTCAATCCTTGCACGCAAGAGGCTTCACCAGTGGAGGTCGATTTTATCACGCTATAATACAAAGCAAATCACGTGCCAAAACATAACTAATGAATATAATTGATATTGCAAAATCCAAAAGTGAAGAAACTATGGAATCTCTTCCATAGTTATGGAACCAATTCCATACCCATAACCTATTACCTAATTACCTTGTATCTTATATTCCTTGATCTTCGTGAGGAGGGTTTTATAGTCGACCTCTAGTAATCTGGCGGCCTTTGATTTATTGCCGTTTGTTATGACGAGTGATTTCTTGATGAGCTCGACCTCGGCATCCCGCGCCGCGTTCGATGCCGCCTGCTTGAGGGGCATGAGACCCGATGCGTGGTCGGAAGGCAAGGTGCTTCCGTTCATGAACTCGATATCCTCGGGCCGTATTATCCCGTCATGGCAGGTAAGTACGGCACGGCGGATCGCATTTTTCAGCTCGCGGATATTACCCGGCCAGGAATACGCCATGAGCCGGGCCAGTGCATCAGGGGATATCTCACGCATCTGCCGCCCGAGTTCCTTGGACGCTGCTGCCATCAATTTTATTGCGAGGAAGGGTATATCTTCCACCCGGTCCTTGAGCCCGGGTATTGTTATCATGTATTCGCTCAGCCGGAAGAACAGGTCCTCCCGGAACTTCTTCTCGCGTACAAAACCCTTGATGTCAGCGTTTGAGGCGGCGATGATGCGGACATCGGCCCAGACCGGCTTCGTGCTGCCGATAGGATATATCTTTTTCTCCTCAACGGCCCGCAAAAGCTTGTTCTGCAAGATGGGAGGCGTATTCTCCAGTTCATCGATGAAAAGGGTCCCCGTATGAGCGATCTCAAAAAAACCGATCTTTTTCCTGTCGGCGCCGGTAAATGAACCTTTCTCGTGGCCGAACAATTCGCTCTCTATCAGGTTCTCGGGGATGACGCCGACGTCAACGGCCTGGAATGGATTTCGCGCCCTTTTGCTCAGGTCATGTATCGTCTGGGCAACCACGGACTTGCCCGTACCGGTCTCACCCTGTATGATGACAGAAAAATCAGTATTCGCAACCTGACGTATATGCCTGATAACATTCTTCATCGCACCACTTCTGCCGAAAAGCGATTCCAGCGAGCCGAGCATGCTTTCGTCAAGCTGGTTGAATGCTACCTTGAGAGAATACGCTTCGACGGCGCGCCTGATGGTCAGGATCAGCTTGTCCATCTGGGGAGGCTTCGTCAGGAAATCATACGCGCCAAGCTTAATGACCTGAACAGCTGTCGGAATGTCCGCATAACCCGTTATGATGATCACGGGAACATGCGGGTTGATCTTTTTGATGGCATCGAGGGTCTCGATCCCGTCCATACCCGGCATCTTCAGGTCGAGTAGTATGCAGTGAGGCTCTTCAGAGGAAAGGGAGGCGATCCCTTCCGCTCCGTCCGCGGCCTGCACGGGATCGAACCCGTTCATTTTCACAAATGTTGCCAGGACAAGCCGGACCGACTTGTCATCATCGATAATGAGTATTTTCTGTGAATTGCTGGGATCGGAAAACATTCTTCAGTGCCGGGCCGCCCTAAAATCAGATCTTTGCAATGATGAGGTCAACGAGAGCAGCGAGTCCAGGCAGTTGCTTAAGGTCCGATGCAATAGCATCAATAACGGGTTTTCTTAGATCATTTTTTGATAACTGCAGCTCCAGGCTTCTCAAGTCAATAATCAGATCTGATCTCTGAGCTGCCGCTAGCGAAGCATCGTTGGTTATCAGCATTTCAAGGCTGGCAAAGATATGCCCGAGATCATCCCGTTTGAGGGCAGAAGGGACGGCATTCGGGGACATATCAGGTGCTGTGTTCGGGGAAGGCAAGGGCGGTTCAAAATGAGGGACAGGCTGTTCCGACTGTTCAAATTCTATTCCCGGCAGATTGCCGGATATACCGGCCTTGTTCGCCTTGTACCTCTGAAATTCACCGATTATCCCGGTCTCTCCCCCGCTCGCCACGTAGGTTTCGCCTTCAAGAGTGATGGAAGCGCTTAAGGCAGTGGCATGATCGAAAGCAAGAAGGATGCAGCCCTTTTCTTCAAGAAGATGGCACGCATCAATGATCTGCGCATGATTTTCAATGCCTAGATTTGCGGCTATCTCGGTGACCGAAATAAAGAAGTTTACATGTCCAAGGGTTTCGGTCTCCTCGTACGAAGCGACGAGCAGCAATTCGGCTAATTCGATCAAACTGAGTGAATCCATATGACTGATTATTATATCGGGTGAAGGATGAAGTGTAAAGAATTAAAGAACGGGTTGCTCCTTTGAACTATTCTTTTCCTTTGAGGGCTTCTTTAACGGCTATAAAGAAGGACGCTATGAGGCTTAAGATGCCGCCAAAGATCAAAAGAGATTTTTGCAGGGACCATGAATTGGGGAATAATGAAATGTCGAGCCGCGCCAGAATGGAGTTCAGTTGGTCTGAGACCAGGGGAAAGACAAAAACGCCAAGGAAAAATACTATGGAAAACAAGATCGAAGAATGCTTCAGGAATTTCCAGCACATGCTTGTTATTTGCGCCACCATTTCAAGGTATTCCATGGTATTTTCAAGTGACGACAGCTCTCGCGATATCTCCTGGCATATATCATAGCAATTTTGAAATTCCGCCGAGGATTCAAAAATGCGCACATCCCCGATGTTTTTCAATGAAGCCTTGAGATAATCGAGTTGCCGCCTGTGTTTTTCCACGAAGGAATGGTACCGGTATGATACCAGGAAATCATCCGCTTTCTGGAACCGCGACTGCAACGCCCTAACGGTGTCAGTTATCATGTGGACCTGTTCGTTGAGGGCGTTTTTGCATAGTATCCTGACGCTGCTGCATTTTGACGGAACATCGAGGCAGGCTGCATAGCTTTCAGACTGGACCAGCCTTTCTATCTCTACCAGGAGGGGGTCGATCGTTTCTAGTGCTTCCCGGGCGAGGAGCGAACGTATCTTTGCGATCTCTCTCTTTGCATCTTCGAAATGCCCCGCAGCCTCTTTCTTTACTTCCAGAAATATCTCGAATACATGGGGATAAATGACGTTTCTCCATGCGTTCAGTTCCGGGTCGATAAGGGCGATCACGAAATAATCCCTGTTGTCATGCACGAACTTTACGAGCCTCTGGATCGCTGATTTTTCGTTATTTTCCGAAAACCTCAGGATCACGTCTTCGTACAAGGCCTCCCTGCACGTCGGATCGCTCACCAGGACCGCGCCGATCATTTCCTTGAAGCGTTTCTGGTCACCTTTTAATTTGTACAGCCGTCCCAGGATAAGAGAAACATATGTTTTCTGGATACCCGCTTCGGCACAGTCAAGCGCCGTTTCAAGATCAGTACAGGCCGCCGGCAGGTTCCCGTCCTCAATGTTGAGGAAACCCGATATGCACCAGGCCTTGTAATCCCGCGGTTTTCTTTCCAGCGCCAGATTGACAAAGGATTTCGCCTTCTCGTAGTTCCCTACGCGCAGCGAATCCTGGGCCAGCCATGCAAATCCGCCCTGGTTATCGATAATGCCGGACAGCATTGTCTCCCAGGTCTTTGCATTCGTGTTCCAGACGGTTTGATGAAAGCGGAGCTGATAGGCTGCCCTGAGGTCATAGAAGGCGTGGGCGATCAATTCCTTCTTCATCAACTGCAATTCAACGGAGAATGCCTGCGGGGAAACCCTGATATCCTCGGAAGGATTCTGGATCGACCGGGCAAGGTCTTCAATATTATGCACGGATAAATAACCGAGTTTGTTGAGGGACTTGCCGGTTTCCACCAGGGTCTTGGACGGACATATCGACGCCGTATGACGGCCGCTCCCGCAATAAAAACACGTCATACCGGATGGGGCGGCTGTCGTATCGGCTGCAGGTTGACCGGGAGGAGATGCAATTTCCGTCTGCGCTGCCTCATCCAGTACCACGTAAAAATTCCCGGTCTCCTGAAAGGCAAGCGCGGCTTCACCCGATATGCGGTAGTAGTTATTCATATACTGAAAAACTTCCGGGGTAACGTATGTGCCGCCGTACGGAACACTGTCGAGTTCGTTTCCTATACCGCTGGACATGATCGTTTTTTCGTCAAGGACAGACGAGCGCCTGATATATATTTTCACTGGGAGTTGATAACCGTCTAGCGGACAGCGCTTCAACAAATGGGATAGCACATCCCTCGAAGCATTTACCGCAGCGTGTATCGTGTCATAAACGACGGCGAGGTCATTGCCGGGTATATGGCTCAACGAAGCATATGGTTTCTGTGAACCGGCATTATTCCAGGCGCTGGATGTATCGATATCACCTTCGGTCACTCTGAAACCGGTCTGCCGAGGGTCATGCACTATCATCATGAAAACCTTTTTCGATGGAGCCGCGGCAAATGCATGTTCCCAAACAATTTTGTAGATCTTGAGGCCATCGGGGACCTTCTGCATCTTCCAGTAATCAATGCCTTCAAATTGTAACGAGGGGAGGTGTTTCGTACTCTCGTATATCTCGTGAGAGACAAATATTTGGTCGCCCCCGGCCAGATTGGTCAATTTGGCGGCAACATTGACCACATCGCCATAAATGTCCTTGTCTTCCACGATCACTCTGCCGTGGTGAAGTCCTACCCTGACATGGATCTGGTCTTCCTCGATACTCTCCATATTATGAAGAAAGAATTTTTGCTGTATCTTGATGGAAGCGTTGAGGGCATCGATCGTATCAGGAAAATAGACAAGCACCGAATCTCCGACCTCTTTGATAAGCCGTCCACCGTACGTCTCGATGATCGACGTGGCCATGCGATGATGGGTACGGAGCATCTCTCTGCCGCGAATATCCCCATGGGTCTTGAAAAAATTCGTCGAACCGACGACATCAGTGAACAATACGGCAATATCCCTCATGGTGGCATCGGGATAAGCCTCCAAAAGCGAGGAGAGAAAGTTCCCTACGGGTTTTTCCTTAGATGTAATGTCGAGACTCATGGCACTAATAGTTTATCGGCAAAAAAAGAAATGGCTAAAGGCGAACGGTGAAGGGCGAACGGCGAACGGCAAATGATAAAAGAGATTAAGGGATGTCACGCCTCTTTCCCGTTAGCCTTTAGCCGTTCGCCGTTAGCCGTCGTCGTCCGGTCTGTACGTTCGTTCCTTCTTTTTTTCTGCCGTGTGGTGTTTGAGTCGGAGGACCTTTTCTTTGGCTTTTCTTGAACGCCGGCGTTTCTGGCGTTTTATGCGCTCCCGTTCCTGTTGTTCTCTGCTGGCTTTTCCGAGCAGGACATTTTCGATCTTATCGGCGAGTATTCGCCGCGCAATAAAACGATTGAGGGCCTGGGAGCGTTCTTTCTGACATTTGACCTCGATGCCCGACGGGATATGTTTGAGATAAACACAGGTTGACACCTTGTTAACGTTTTGTCCCCCATGACCGCCTGAGCGGATGAAACGTTCGGTTATGTCCTTTTCGTCTATCCCCAGGTCGGCGAATCTCTGACGCAAGGCGTTTTCCTTTTCGGGACTGACGGAAAATATAAGTGGTTGAGCCATAATAAATGCCGGCTAAAGGCTCAAGGCTAAAGGCTAAAGGCTAAAGGAAAGAATAACCTCTCTCTTCCCCATTGCCTTTAGCCGTTCGCCGTTCGCCTTTAGCCGGCACAGTATATCATCATCTCCCGCTAAGAAATCAAAAAATCACTATTTACCGGAATATTCGGGGCCGTTTTTCTATTTGAAAAGTAATAGTGCAGTACCCGGGAGTCCGGGACCGAGATTTGTACGGGAGGATCTGTGGTTTGTAAACACGTGCGGGATGTAATAATCATATGGCTGTCGCTGGCCATCCTTTACGGCACTATATCCGGGTGTACGCGCCCGGCACCGGTAAATGAGGTAGAAAGGCAGCGCGCCGTCTCGGATCAGCAATACCGGAAGGATATGGAGGAGATAAAGAAGACCATGCGGGGCGATATCAAGATCAAGCTGAAAAAGGATGGTAAAGGCGCTTATTCATGGGATATCTCGGGGAAAGATCCCTACGAGATCATCAAGACAAATAATATACTGAGCAAAAAGATCAATGGTGATTAGCCCGGACAAGACCTATGGCGCGGCCGTCGAAAGCACAGCCTGCAGCCGGTCCTCGATAATACCCTGTTCATATAATTTCAGATATGATGGAAAATTGATCATGAATGCTTTAAAAATATCATATAATGGTTTAGTATTATGGTACAAAGAGCTTTTAAACCGAGGGTACCAGATGAAATTTGAATACACTGTCAAAATCTATTCGATGGGCGAACTTAAGGAATCCGGCATTGACATCGAAGAAGAAAATAATATCGTGTACGCGTGCAGGCCGGACGGGGAATGCGAGATCCACGAAGTCGGGATCGAACAGCTCGATAATCTTTCGGGGATCCTCAATGAAATGGGTAGTGAAAGCTGGGAGCTCATCGAACTCTTTTTTCACCAATCGGGAATAGTCACTTTCTGGAAGAGGGCGATTAAAGCATGATATGTATGGGAGGTTCTATATGCCCCTGACGCCGTGGACGATCTA
>CAIQJW010000097.1 GCA_903872255.1 uncultured delta proteobacterium
ATTCCAGACGGGCAACAGCGGACTGCGTTGTACCTATGCGCTTCGCCAATTCTTCCTGGGTTACCCCGGCCGCAGCACGGGCCTTCAAGAATTCGTCAAGCAAATCAAATTCATCAGCAAGGCGATCATATTCCGCCTTAACCTCCGGACTCTCCAGCGCTTTTTTCTTTAATTCTTTATGTGTCAACATACTTAACCTCTTTCATCCGCCTGTGGGCTTTTTCAAGTTCCCTACGCGGCGTCTTTGATGTTTTCTTCGTGAACTGGTGAAGTATCACGATCCTTTTGCCTATAAGGGTGCAGTAGAATACACGCACAATACCTTCCGCGGCCTTCAGCCTCAATTCTAACAGGCCATCGTGCATCGCCCGTGTATGGGGCATGCCCAAGTCGGGACCGTAAATTTCCATACGTTCTGAGTATCGCAGATAACGCGCGAGAAAACCTGAAGGCATGGAAAAGACCTCCTGCTGGAGCGCTTCGCTGTAATACACAATCTCCCAACTCACGGGATAATTATAGCATATTTGCTATAACAAGTAAAGAGCAATCCCGTCCTGAACGCCATAAAAGAATATAGTCTCAAGTTTCAAGTTTCGGGCTTTTATTCCGAGGGACAAGTCCGGTCGTTTCCAAAAATGTATGATTACAGGATCTGACCCAATATACCTTGTGTCAATTGAAATATTTAAGGACGTCCCTACATTCTTTCTACCTTCTTGCAAGGCCTGACCCGATATCAGTTTAGTCGATCACGGGCCATAACCAAATCTTGTGTACGACGGCAAAAAAACGTATCCTTTAGCAACGTTCAAATCTCAGAGAACCGCCTTGCTCAAGGATGGTGAAAGGGTATGCCCCATGATGCAGAACGACCATAAACGCGATTACGAGATAGATGTGTTCACGCCGGACGATGCTCGAGGGGTGGCGCAGCTGTTCAGGGAGGTGTACGGAGACGAATACCCGGTCAAGATAGTCTACGATCCCGAACGGCTCGTGGCGGGTTTTAAAAGCGCCGACTACATCCCTGTCGTCGCCAGGGCGCCGGGCAACAGGATTCTCGGGTTCACATCAATGTACCGTTCGGCGCCGTATAGAGGGCTTTACGAGATCGGCCTGTCGCTGGTCCTGCCGGACTACCGCAAAACACCCATCGCCGGTTTGATGTTCCGGCACAGTATAAGGGTAGCGCCAACAGTCCCCGGCGTGGATGCCATCTTTGCCGAAAATGTCTGCAATCACACATATACACAAAGGGCGGCGGTCATATTCAAGGCCATCGAAACGGCGATGGAGATCGACCTTATGCCTGCCGCGGCCTACGAAAGGGAGCAGGCGGCCTCAGGCCGGGTATCGACCCTCAACGTGTTCAAGACCTTTGTCCGGAAACCCCACGTTGTGTACGTCCCCGAGGTCTACGAGGACTTCTACCGCCATGTATACGGCGGCTTTGACGACAGCCGCACGTTGTGCGTATCGGCGGACGGCCTTACTTCCGGCGGTTCAACGGAGATGTCCACCCAGGTGTTTGACTTCGCGCAGGTGGCGCGGGTAACTGTCTTTGAGGCTGGTGCCGGCTTCGAGGCGGCATTCGATGCCGAGGAGAAGAGCATCGAGGACAGTCATTGCGCGGTCATCCAGGTATGGCTCAAATCGTCGTGGCCGTGGATAGGCGCGGTTGCGGACGTTCTCAGGACCCGGGGCTTTTTTCTTGGCGGCATCCTCCCCCGCTGGTTCGGAGAAGACGGTTTCCTGATGCAGAAAGTGCTCACGCGGCCGAACTGGGAGGGAATCAACCTGTATACCGACCGTGCCGTGCAGATCCTGCGTTACATAAGGGATGACTGGGAAAGAACGGCAAACCTCCGCTGACCCGATACGCCTAAAAAGAATATAGTTTCATGTTTCAAGCGATTCCTGTTCCCGTCATCCCGGTGCTTGACACCGGGATCCAAGGTTTTAAAGCCTTTATGACAACCCCCGGGACACATTGCGCACCCATTATATCGCCTTGTCCCTGGATAGTCCCGCCGCCTTCAGAACATCCCGCAAATTTCACAACAAGTCTTCTCTTCCCTTTTTTTCAACGACGGTATAGAGTTTCGGAGTGGAGCATCGTCCAACAGCCGACACGTACCCTTATGCCCCGAAGACTGCGTTACCGCAAAGCCGCTTCGAGAACATCCTGGACGCCAACATGTTCACTGCATATATTCCCAGGGACGCGGGCGTCCCCCGCTTCGCGGACCCTCGCAAGACCGGGGAGATTTAAGGGATGTCCGTAAATAACTATTGGTCGCCAGGGAAAACGGGCATGCGTTGTGAGCTATTTACTTATTTACGGTCGTCCCCCCTCTTCCCCCAAAAAAGCGGTTATTTCCCGGGGGTCGCTTTTGAAGTGTGTCCCTATCATCCTGAGCGGGACAACGCTGATCCTGTTGTCGGCGGGGTATGCGTGGATACCGGGGTAGACCACGAAAAGATGGTCGAGCCCGAGGCAATCGATTGCCACACGCATGGATCTGGTGATCTTTGGCGCCTCATTGAACTTCATCTCGAAGGCATATCGCTTTCCCCCGTGAAGCAGGAAA
This sequence comes from uncultured delta proteobacterium, assembly GCA_903872255.1. Taxonomy (GTDB): domain Bacteria; phylum Desulfobacterota; class Syntrophorhabdia; order Syntrophorhabdales; family Syntrophorhabdaceae; genus Delta-02. The sequence continues at coordinate 2,595 of CAIQJW010000097.1, forward strand.
AGGTCAACCTCAGCGCCGCTGTACGTCGCCCAGAAATAGGCTTCTGACGGTTTCAGGGACTTCAATGTCTGCTCGATCGCAAACCCTTCCCATGAAGCCCCTATCCGCGGATGGCCAAGAAGACCTTGTCGGCCGTTGATGCCGAGCAGGGAGTGCAGTAACCCCGTGTCCCGCAGGTACACCTTGGGCGCTTTGACCTGTCTTTTCCCTATATTCTCATACCAGGGCTGAACTTGACGGACCATGAAGGTCCCGCTGAGAATATCAAGATAGGAACGGACCGTCTTGCCGGAAAGGCCCATAGACCGTGCCAGTTCGGATGCATTCCATACCTGGCCATGATAGTGGGCAACCATGGTCCAAAAGCGCCGCATCGCTGTTGAGGGTATGGTGATCCCCAGTTGCGGGATATCGCGCTCGAGAAAGGTGCGGATAAAACCCTCGTGCCAGGCGATACTGTCGGCATTCGAGGCGGCAAGGAATGCACGGGGAAAACCTCCCCGCAGCCATAACTCGTCGAGTCTCTCCTCACCGACCTCCGACAGATCGAAGCCTGAAAGCTCAACAAATTCAACCCTTCCTGCGAGCGTCTCCGATGCGCTTCTCACTACCTGGGGCGACGCGCTTCCCAGGACGAGAAACCGCGACCCGGCTTCAGGTCTGTCCACCAAAACCCGAAGCGCTTTAAACAGGTTTGGCATGGCCTGTATCTCGTCAATAATGATCAGGCCCGTCATAGGGCCAAGGACGAGTTCCGGGTTCTCCAATCTTCTCAAGTCGGCCTGAGACTCGCAATCGAAATAGACGGCGTTCCTGCTATCACCGAACTGACGGGCAAGAGTCGTCTTTCCGCATTGCCTGGGACCAAGCAATGCCGTAACGGGAGACCTCCCGCAGGCCTCGCCCAATCTCGCCATATATGCCGTCCGTTGGACCATTGGAAGATTTTATCATTGAATATTGGGAGTGTCAATCCCAATATTCAATGATAAAAGTAATGCCCGGGCGATTCAAAGAATATAGTTTCAGGCTTCAGGAAAAAGACAATAAAAACTGTCTCGGGCCTTATATTCTTTTCAGATGCACTTCAAGGCGACAGCCAAGAGCACGGGCGTATTTTTGCAATGTGGCAAGGGATGGGGAATGCTTGCCCTTTCCTGATTCCAGACGGGCAACAGCGGACTGCGTTGTACCTATGCGCTTCGCCAATTCTTCCTGGGTTACCCCGGCCGCAGCACGGGCCTTCAAGAATTCGTCAAGCAAATCAAATTCATCAGCAAGGCGATCATATTCCGCCTTAA
>CAIQJW010000098.1 GCA_903872255.1 uncultured delta proteobacterium
CGGCAACGCCATCCTCAAAGGCAGCGGGACGATCACCGGGGATGTGACCAACAACGGGACTCTCATGCCGTATAACGACAAGAACCCGATCGGCGCGGAGAACTCCCTTACCATCTACGGCGACTACACCCATAACCCCGGCGCTCTCTTCATGGTACGGGCCAATGCCGCAGGGCAGGCCGACAGGCTCACCGTGGCGCACCCCTACCCGGTGTTTAAGTGGCAGGGCGTAGCGACGCTCAACGGCGGAACCGTATCTGTCCTCGCGGGCACCACCGGCACCTACGCGAAGGACACCCGGTACACGATCCTCACCGCCGACAAGGTTGCCGGCACGTTCAGTAAAGCGGAGACGAACCTCGCATTCCTTAACCCCTCCCTCGCCTATGACCGTAGGAACGTCTACTTGACCCTGGCCCGCAACGGCAAGGCATACTCCGATGCGGCCGAGACGGCCAACCAGAAGAACGTCGCGTTTATCTTCGAGAGGGCGGAGCGGGACAAGGACAAGGTCCCCGTGCCCGCTTCCGCGATCAACGCCCTCGAGAGCCTCTCCGCGCAAGGGGCGAAGAGCGCCTATGACCGGCTCTCCGGGTACAGCCACACGGCCCCCACCGCCGTCGGCTTCTCCGTTTTCAATAAGTACATGGACGTCATGAAGAACAGGATGCACGCATTCTTCTCCGGGAACCCGTCCTCCTCCTTCGCGGGCCTGCCCGTAATAGGCTCCCGCACCGACATGGGCTCGAGCGCTGGCACGACCATCCTTTCCGCCCTCAACATTCTCGAGGCGTCCGAACAGACTGTCCCGAAATGGGGGTTCTTCGCCCGGGGGTACGGCGGCTTCGGGGAGACGAGGCAGAACGACATATCCTCCCAGTACGACCATGCGACATCGGGCTACGTCATGGGGTTCGACAGCAAGGTGGGCCCGTCGTTCCTAATGGGGGGCACGATTGGGTATTCCCATACGAAGCTCGGCATGAATAAGCTCGACGACACGGCCACCGTGAAGAGCCAGCAGGCATCCCTGTACGGCGTCTACAACAAGGGTCCCCTCTATGTGAACGGTATCCTGGGATACGGGTTCAACGACTACGACACGGTACGCCAGCTCGCTTTCTCCTCAAGCGACCGTATAGCGCAGGCGAACTACGGCGGGCACATTATGAGCGCCTACGCCGAGACCGGCGTCAGGCTGACGGGAACGTACATGGACATCATACCCCTTGCCGGCATCCAGGGGACCTCCTTCACGCGTCATGGATTCACCGAGTCGGGTGCGGACACGGTGGGTTTGAGCGTCGACAGCCAGACCTACTCCTCCCTCGTATCCTCCCTCGGTGTCAGGCTAAGGAAGGAGATCGCCTTCGAGAGAGGGACCATGACCCCCGAGGTGAGATTGCGCTGGGACCACGAGTTCTCGAACGAGGACTACGGCATGAACGCCTCCTTCACCGGGTACCCCGGGGCGTCCTTCACGGTCAAACCCGACAGGCCCGACAGGGACCGGCTCGTTGCCGGTGTCTCACTCATCCGCCAGGGGACGGACAACCTCTCCCTCTACCTCTCCTACGAAGGCAGCTTCTCCCCCAACGAGACCCAGCACATGGGGGGACTCGGGATGAAGTACAGGTGGTAGGGGCGTCTTTCAATGGAAAAGGTACGGACTTCTTTCTTTGTTTGGTTTTCAAAAGTCTGGCGCAATATTCATTGTCCCGATGTAGACAGGGGATGCGTATGTGCCCGGCTCTGCTGGACGCGATGATTTTCCTGGTTCCTGGTGACAAATAAGGCAAAGAGCTAATTGCACAAAAAATTACTCTCAAAGGAAATTATTCCTCGTTAGGTAGCATGAAACTTTTTTTCGGGCTCGGGATATATAAAACGGAATTACCAGAACGAACAAGCATGTACCGGTGCCTGCCATATGATACAGGGTAAAGCACGAGGAGGATTCTTCAGTCTGGGACCATCTAGCACTCAAGAGGGTGCAGACACCGGTACATTGAGGGTTATCGCTATGTGTATTTTCCTCCGGTCGAGGTGTATGCCTTGTTACGGCCGGCGCCGACTATCAGCGCAGCACCAAATACTACGAAATCAGTTACGCCGAGATCTTTGCGAATACTATCCCGGTATTGCTCTTTTCGTGTTCGTGGGCAGTTCGCGAAACAATGTGGGAAACATCTTTCCTGCGAGTTAGACTGCGAAATGTCACGCTAGATCCTCCAGATGCTATTATGGTTAAATTTCATGCAGCCATAATAGCCCGGAGTGCCCGGAATATCTGTAGTTGGATATTTATAGTCCTGTCGGTCAAAATAAGAAAACTTCACCATTGATAGACCCGAAACCCGCATCCAATCATCAAAAAGATATACAGGGAACATAGCTAACCGAGCGATGTGAAAAAGGCAGAGCGATTTGATCTCTACCCTCTCACAGAACTCTATCCGCAAATGGTATCTTTCTCACAATATAGCGGCACGCGAGGAAGCAGAGTACGGTTGATAGAATAAAGCCCGTGGTGAATTTCAAGAAGGGCCATAAAACAAGGCCATGGATGGCATATGTTGCGGCAATCACGACGGGTGCATGAAAAATAAATACGGAATACGCCTCCGCCGCCATTATCGTGAGGATTCCCGACTGCACGTTCAAAAATTTCCTGAAAAGATAAATAAAACTGATCGAGATGCCGACTGCTATATGCGTCCCGATCCATGTCGTGATAAACGTCTTGACGGACGCGCCCCCGCGCAGATATGTCAGGCTTTCGTGTCCCGCCCATGAATGTATTGCAAAGGTACCGTAGAGGATCACCGCAAGGGCGGTTATAAACGTCCATTGCAGGCCTGCCCGGTCAGACAATTTATCGAGCCATTTATTGCGGTACCCCCATATACCTACTGCGAAGAAAGCGATATAGTCCGCATAATTTCCCAACCGGAGATGAAGTATCTGCATTTGCCCCGGAAGAAATATGCGAACGACAAAAGTAACGACGGAAAGAATAAATATAAACAAGAAAATAACACGATTGGCCGGAAATGGAACTTCTTTGCGGTTCGGGGACGCCCCGGGCCTCCGGATATACCATATCAGGCCATAAATCAACGAAAATACAAGAAGCGTTTCCAGGAACCATGCAGGACCGGACGCAACGTTCTTGTATATGCATTCTACAAATGAGTATTTGTGAGATCTTTGCGTGAAATAATAGAGCGGGGGCCGGATAATGATCACAAAAAAAGCAAGCGGTATGCCGATATGGATCAGGCGTTCTTTCAGGTAGACCCAAAGACCTTTTCTATCCAGGGATCCGGGAGTAAAGTATCCTGACACGAGAAAGAAGCATTGCAGGACCCAATTCCTATTAATGGTCATAAGAAGCATCGTGGTTACGTTGGTAAAGGGGTCATCTATGCGGTCGTAATAATACCATCCCTGTTCCCCTGTATATGTGAGGCAGATATGGTGGAGAATAACAAGGATGGTGAAAAGTAACCTGAGATTATCGAGATAGAATATCCGTTGGACTTTTTTAGCCCTCAAGAACTCATCTGCCTCAGTTGACCGTTGTGCTGTACTTAATGTCATGCTAACCCTGAGTTTTTAGAACATCATGTTTACTAAAGCAGGACTGTCAAAAACAATTTCTCATTGCTCAAGAATCAATTTCGATATACCCAAAAAAACGAGATATATCTCAAGGGCCACCAGACAAAGAATGCATATGCGGTGTCGCCTGCGATTATTGTTGCAGTTTCCTCTATTATCCACAGGCACCTCCCAAAGGCGAAAGTTTATTTGTTGAATTGCCAAGCTTGCTTCTGCTCCGGCTGTAAAAGAAATAGATGGCCAACCCGAAGATCATCCAGATTGTAAACCGGATCCAGGAACTCATGGTGAGTTCGGTCATAAGGTACATACAGCTTTCAAGGCCGATGAGCGGTATAAGGGACAGCCGTCGTGTGAAGGAAAAATAGCAAAGGACAGCAGAAAAAAGCGTAAAGAAGATGACCGAGCACTTTAACCCGAAGCAAGGGATGCCCTGTTGTACAAAATTCAATGTTTGCGGGCACAGATAAAAATATACTGCGATGATAATGATCAGGGTGGGAGTGAATATTAAGCGTGAGTCAATGTACGGCACATGGAACTTGCCTGTCCCGGTATGACCGGTAATGTCGAATATAAGAGTTCCGGCACAAACGACGCTGAAGGCAAAAAGGGTGCCGATGCTGCAAAGGTCGGTAACCTCGTTGAGGTTCATGAATAAAGATGGGATCGCCACGCACAGGCCCGTCATTATCGTTGCCACCCAGGGGGTCCTGAACTTTCGGTGAATGGCGGAGAATACCGCCGGAAGGAGGCCGTCACGGCTCATGGCCATCCATATCCGAGGTTGCCCCAGCATGAAGACGAGGAGAACAGATGCCATTGCAACGACTGCGCTTGCTGCTATAATTCCCATGAGCCATTGCACATTTGCACCCAGTTTGCCAAAGGCAAAGGCGAGAGGGTCCCCGACCTGCAGCTTGCTGTAGTGGACCATTCCGGTAAGGACGAGGGCAAGGGCAATGTAGAGCACCGTACATACCCCCAGCGCGCCGAACATGGCCCGCGGCAGGTCCCGTTGAGGGTTCTTGCATTCCTCTGCTGTTGTTGACAGGGCATCGAAGCCTATATAGGCAAAAAAGATGCTCGACACCCCTTTCATGACACCCTCAACGCCGTTTGGTGCAAAAGGCGACCAGTTTGCGGGCCGTATATAAAAGGCGCCGGCGATGATGACGAGGATTATGGTGAGAACCTTAACTACGACCATTGCGTTGGACACGTGTTTCGATTCCTGAATACCGATATAAATGAGCACGGAGACCATGAATATTATTATGAGGGCCGGCAGGTTGAAAATTATCTTGTATCCAAATAAGACGGGTGCACTCTGCCATGCTGCAAATGAGCGCATGAGAAGAGTTGCTCCCGGCAAACGGGAGATCATATCCATGGTATGGCCGGAGGCGAGATAGTCCTCAATGACCCTGGCGCCGCTTAAAGCTGACCTGTAATCAATCACAAGAAAATCGGGGATGGTGATATTGTAGCCTGCCAGGAGCTCGACAAAATAATTGCTCCACGAGATCGCGATGGCAATGTTGCCGATAGCGTATTCCATGAGCAGGTCCCAACCCATGATCCACGCGGCCAGTTCGCCGAAGACAACATAGGCATATGTATACGCGGAGCCCGATATCGGAATGAAAGAGGCGAACTGCGCATAACACATGGCCGTACATCCGCACGCAAAAGCTGTAAAGATAAAGAGAAAGATTATTGCAGGGCCGCCCCAGTACGCGGCATTACCTATGGCGGAAAATATGCCGGCGCCGATGATAGCTGCAATCCCCAGGGCGGTGAGGTCCCTAACGTCGAGCGCCCTGACAAGACCGGTCCCGCCGCCTTCCGTACCACCCTCACATTCCGAAGCTAAAACGCATGAGACCGATTTCTTTCTGAACAGGTCGCTGCTTAGACCCATAGCATCATCCTTTTACTTTTTGATCACAATTTTAATTGGCAGGATAGGGCGCGTCTGTCGTCCGTTTATTACAAACAGTGTAGATGACCATTGAAAAGACGAAACAGGGCTTGATGCGGCCGAAATTATTTTGACATAATTAGTCCATAGTGTATTACTTAGATTGGGGTGGAATCGGATATGAAGAAAATGCCGCAGTTTTATGAAGATCTCGCTGAGATGGCAAACAGCATCATACTTCTGATGTCGCCTACCGGCGTGATACAATACATCAACAAATACGGGTCTGAGTTTTTCGGTTTAGAACGCGATGCGCTTGTAGGTGCGAACATTATCGGGACGATCGTGCCTGAAACCGATAGTTCGGGACGCAAGCTGTCGCGTCTTATGAAGGATGTCTGCAAGGATCCTGATCGGCATATCAGGAACGTCAATGAAAACATCCTCAAGTCGGGCGAGCGTGTGTTCATTTCCTGGACCAATAAGGGCCTGGCGGATAACGATGGAAAAATTTACCAGGTGCTTTCGGTCGGCAATGACATAACAATGGAAAAACAACTTGAAAAAGAGCTGACGGCAGCCCGGGATGAATTGGAGATACGTGTTAAGGCAAGGACCCTGGAATTAAATCAGGTGTATGAGGAATTAAAATCCCTCATACACCGCCTGGCAATGGCGGAAGAGGCGCAAAAAAAGAGGATCTCCCGTGAGATTCACGACCAGATCGGCCAAAACCTCAGCACGATCGGTCTTAATTTTAACCTGTTGCAGTCGGTTATGTCGGAAGAATCAATAGTATCAACAAAAAAAATAATCAATGACTCCATATTTCTGCTGAAAGACACTACGGCTAAGGTAAGGAATATTCTTGCCGAATTGAGACTTCCCGTGCTCGACGATTATGGCCTGCTTGCCGCCCTGCGCTGGTACTCACATCAATTTACGGAAAAAACAGGGATCCAACTGGTCGTTAGGGGAAATGACCCGCATCCGCGGCCGGAGGCTCATATCGAAAGCACGCTCTTTCTCATAGCCCGGGAAGCTCTGACGAATGTTGCCAGACATGCCAGGGCAACCGTGGTCGAGATCGATGTCCACCTGAAAGATAATATCCTTTTTCTAGCTGTCATGGACAACGGGATAGGATATAAAAGATCGAAGTCACGCAGGAAGGCCGGTCAAGATGGCATGGGGCTCTTGTCCATGAGTGAAAGATCGACATTGATCGGCGGTTCATGCAAAATAACGTCGCATCCTGGAAAAGGAACACATATCTTAGTCGAGGTGCCTCTATGAATATAAATATTTTCCTGGCCGACGATCACGTAATGTTCAGGCAAGGGATCAAACTGCTCCTGGAGAACGAAAGAAACATCACGGTGGTGGGAGAAAGCTCTAATGGGCGTGAAGCAGTACGGGAAGTCCTGAAGAAGAAACCGGACATTGTCATCCTTGATATCTTCATGCCCGAGATGAATGGTATCGATGCTGCTGATGCAATCCGACAAGAACACCAGCATATAAAGGTTATCATATTGACGATGAATGCCTCCCAGGAGCATATATTCCGGGCATTCAAGGCGGGTGCGTCAGCTTATCTCCTGAAAGAACTCGCCGGCGAGGAACTCATTCGGGCCATAAATGCGGTATATTCCGGCAAACGCTATATTTGCGATTCTGTGAGCGGAACCGTTATTGACGATTATATCAGGTGCCGTGGCAGGGAAGAAAAAGGCGATTATTTTGAGAAATTGTCCCGCCGGGAAAGAGAGATAACCCAGCTTATATCGGAAGGGAAGTCAAACAGGGAAGTTGCGGAAATACTCTTTCTCGCACCGAGCACTATCGCGACCTACCGGCATCGCATCATGACGAAGCTCATGTTGAAAGATTATTCCGAGCTCATCAGATTTTCGATAAAGCATGGCCTGATAACGCCCGGTTGATCCCGCAAACAAGCCGTCGTCAGTTGCAGGGTTGATCTGGCGGCAACGGAAAATAATCATCCAACGACATCAGCTGTCAAAACCAGACGACAGACAAAATATACTCCGACTGATACGATAGGGGCATGAAGTCATCACCGGGCGAGCGGAGAGCGTTTCTGTATCAACGGGTAAATAACCCTTTGCAGCAAAAGAACATGATGCGACTGGCGCTAGCCTGCGCCACTGATCACCCCCCAGCATACCTGAAAAAACATCCCGAAGATGATAGGATTTCTCTCCCTCGCCTTTTAATCTACCGTCGGCGCGAGACAACTGCTCTGTTCCCATAAACTGATCGATCTTGAGAAAAAGGGGGCTAAAAAATGAATGGTACGGGGTATAGTTCGAAATTGGTGCTTCCGAACAATCTGCACTCACTGCTTGCTTCGCAGCTATTTGCCGATGAGTTGGCGAAAAAGGCGCAACTCGATTCGATTGAAAGGGCAAAGATATGCCTCGGGCTTGAGGAGGCCATTCTCAATGTCATAACGCACTCATACGGCACTGAGGAAAAGGCGATGTATGAAATCATATTCCGTATTACGGATTCTCTATTTTCGATCGTTGTCCGGGATGACGGCAAGCCATTCGATTGTGAAGCTGCAGCTTACCAGGAGGAAACGGCCGTAAAGGATATTGACAGCTACCCCGAGTCGGGCCTCGGCTTCCAGATCATGCGATACAGTTTCGATCAGGTAATGGTGAGGAATTATCCCAGCGGTAAAGAGCTTCATTTGATCAAGTATCTCCTGCCTCCGGAGGACCTACCGGGCATGTCGGAAAGCGCAAAGGAGTGACAAAACGCATCATCTGGATGTTTTAGGTGAGAAAATAGCCATGATATCTTCTATTTTATCCACAAGCAGAGCCATTCTATATGATCGACCTGCCCAAGCAGAACAAACTTCTTTATTCGAGGTACGCAAGGCGGAATCCAACGATGTGCTGCAGATCCCGGCGCTGTTTGAAGAGGTTTATGGAGGTTCTTACGGTAATCCCGGTGTTTACAGCGCGGAGTATCTCACGGAGAGAATGTCGAGAGGAGAATTGGTTTCGATCGTTGCCGTCGCCAGGGACAACCGAGTGATCGGGCACTGTGCGTTGGTTAAGGATAATAGCCATGCCAGAATTGCTCATGTTGCGATGTCGGTCGTCAGTAGTGTTTTTCGCAACATCGGGTGTGAATCGCGAATGCTCGCAGCGGTAATACAGGAGGCGCGAAAAGGTTGTCTTTGGGGAATCGCCAGCCAGAGCGTGACACATCATGTGTTTGCTCAAAAGGCGGGTCAAAAATTCGGTTTCAAGCGGATCGGGCTTCAGGTGGGCATAGTTTCGGAACGCAGAATGTACGACGGATACCATCCGGCGCCGGGGAGAAGACAGTCCGTAGCGATCGGGTATCTGCCGCTGCGGGAAGGTCCGAAGACCGCAATGTACCCTCCCTGTCACCACCGGGATTTTATCGACATGCTTTTTAAAGAGGTAGGTTTAAAGCGGAGTTTGGCAAGCCCCGAAGTGAGGAACGATCAGTCTTCGATCGGGCGGACTTCCATTAAGCTCCGCACGATCACTCACGATGTCGCACAGATCACGATCGACAGTTATGGCACGGCCATTTTCCGTTGCATCGCGGAATTGGTACAGGATCTGAAGGCGAGGGATACCCGATATATCTCGATGGAGCTTCCGCTTGGATCACCGTTCACTGCGACGGCCTGCCAGGAGTTTGAACAGCTCGGATTCTTTATTTCTGGGATCATGCCGCACTCTTCGATCGGAGACGCGCTCGTCCTGCAATATAATAATAACGCGCAAGTAGATTATGACGACATTAGCGCCGCATCGGAAACGCTGGCTGCCGTCAAGTCCTACGTTCTCAGCCACGATCCAAACCGTAGAAATAAAAACTAGAAAGAACTTGCGGTAACCAGCCAAGGATTAGAAATATATCGCGTCTTAAAACCAAACGGGGTAGCTATTTTTATTGATAACGATTTCGATCTGCACCCGGGAACTCATCCCAACGTCAGCGAACCGTCAACGATTCTAATGAATGGAATTTATGAAGCACAATAACGCGCGCGGTTCATTACTGGAGAACACTTATTTCGTATTTGATTTAGATGGAGTCCTTGTCAATAGTCGGGACCAATTATAAAAATGCCATTCGCTTATTCCCGAGTTTCATTTAAATCTTGAAATATCCTCTCTCGTAAAGATAATACCCATTTCCCGTTGTAAGAAAAGTTAATATAACCATTTTTTCGAGGGTTCCATATATATCTTCATCGTTTTTCAACTTGGTATATAATTCTTCGGTGTATAACAACAGGCTGGCAAAATATTCTGCAGGAAATTTAACAGCATTGTCGCCATTTTTTATGGCTTGAAGCCGGGCTTTTATGTTGTTATATACACTGCTTAATATCATGTGAATAAAAACAAGGTGTTGATCGAATTTTGTGTTGAATACTCTGGATATTACACCGAATGTACTGCTGAAATAGAAAAGTATTTCGTCCGGTGATGGTTTCTCCTTCATCTTGCTTATTGCAAATTCAAATTCATCTAATATTAATTTTTTATTTTCGCGTGTCAACTTCATCTGTCCTCCTTAAGCATCGCAACCGCTCTGGGATTTTTTGTCCGAGCCACTTATTTCCAACTCTCCAATATAATCTGAATCGCTAGAGGTTTCCCGTCGATAAGGACCAGGTACTCTTTGAGGCATATAATAAACCGGATCCTTCAATTTCGTTAAAACCGAATCGAGTTTTGTTTCAAACCTTTTTACCATGTCTACTGTTATCCCTTTTTCTAATCCCGCCGTGATATACATCAAGACAAGGGTATTAAGACTTACCCCTTCTTCCTGAGCCTGTCTTACTAATTGCGCATGAATCGTCTTCGATACTCGCTGAACGAACTTTCCTGATGCGACGAGGGGTAAGGTTCTGTCTTCCTCGGGGTTCCATAGGGGTTTCGGGATTTCTCTCTTTAATTCCGCCTGCACCGACACCCATCCCAGAAACGCATCGCGGCCGTTCTCTATGGCTTCTTCGATCGTGTCCCCATCGGACATACAGCCCGGAAGGTCCGGGAACGTGATAAGAAATCCGCCACCTTCCTCCTCGGTGAGAGGGCGGACAATATGCGCGTACGCTTCGAAAGGGTAGGGGGGGGTTATGGTTTTCATCTCCTTTACGTCTTTCATGATGTCTTCTCCTTCAGTGCATCAAGGAAATCAATAAATTTTTCGATATACACTGGTTTAATAGGCTTATGGGCAGGAACGCTGATATGAGCAATCATGTCCTCATGGAAAAAGTGAACGTGGCTGCCGCTGCTTTTTCTGACGCCTATTCCGTACCGCTTTGCCACGATCAATAGGTCTTCAATTCTCCAATCCCGCGAATTATTCCTCATCCGTTCCAAGAGTTTGTCCGCGGTTGGCATTCCATTATAGTACTAAATATAGTATCATGCGTCAAGCAAAAAAGCAGTTGTTGCGGGCAGGCAGATCCGTGTACTTCGGCAGGTTGGAACAGAGTGAATGGCGGGATACCTTGGGGTGTTCTATTATGAATTCAATTTTGGGGTTTATCTGATTTTCTGACCGGTCATGAGAAATACGGTAAACTCCCTCATTTCTCCGTTGATCGCCGGTTTCATAACTTTCGCAGCGGTTATATCGTTTACTTTATCAAATCCCGCTTCTATGAAAATCTTGCGCAGGGTGGCCCGGGCAAATCCGAAGTGAAATACCCCGGTATTATCGGCATGAAATTGACCATTATCCGGATCCAGATCAGTGATGCACAGATAACCGGCGGGCGCTGTGATGGCAGAGAATTGATCGAAGAGAGGCTCTATCTCCTTAATATGATGAAGGGTCATATTACTTACAACGAGGTCGTAATTGCCTGTCAGTATATCGCCTTTGTCAAGATCGACAAGCACGGTGCTGACCTGGTTCAGCTTCAGTTTAGCGATCTTCGTATTGAACATATCGAGCATTCCCTGCGAGCTGTCGATGCCGGTGATAGAACGGACACGCGGCTGCAGTTCGACGGTCAATAATCCTGTACCGCAACCGAAGTCCATAACATCCATATCGGGCGTCAATGCGATCTGCTTTGATATGGCATTGGCAACATCGTGTGCCAGTTTGACTCTTGCAGGATTCTCGTCCCAGGAGGCAGCCTCTTTATCAAAATCCCGTTTTTCAGTGTTCATGGCGTGATATTCCTCAATTGCATTATTACCCGAGTTTCCCATAAAGCACAGTGTCAGGCTTTTGATTCTATACCTGTGCGATCGATTAATCAATTAAAAGGGTGAAGCCGGTTGTCCACTTTCCGTGTTCTTTTTACGGATTCCCTACTTGCCTTAAGACCTATGAATCATTATATTTCCGACAGCGAAATCAAAAAGGAGGCAATTATGACAGAGGTCAGCTGGTTGAATAATATGGACGAAGCCCATCGCCGGGCAAAGGACGAGAAAAAACCGATAATGCTCGATTTTTTCAACCCGGGATGAATTGGCTGCAAGCAAATGGGTGCAGTTACGTACCCTGATCAAAAGGTCGCGGAATTTATCAATACAAATCTGGTCCCGGTCCAACTGCTCTACAATACAAAGCCATATGCCGACGATTTCAACATTCAGTGGACCCCGGTTGTTGTAATACTGGATGAATCCGGTAAAGAGCATTTCCGTTCGGTAGGTTTCCTTCCCCCGGAAGAATTTATATCTTCAGCTCTTCTCGGAATGCTGAAGGTCCATTTCGATCTCAAAAAATATCGTGAGGCCCTTGATGTCGCGGATATACTGACCAGGGATTTTCCGAAGAGCAAAGCCATCCCTGAGACGATATACTGGCAGGGTGTTGCGAGTTTCGAAGACACGAATGACCCGCAATATCTGAAAGCAGCGTACAAAAAGCTTAAGGCGGAATATCCGTCAAGCGAGTGGACACAGAGGGCTGAACCGTATAACCTGTTGCCATGATCCTGTGTAGTTTTTGATCGAACCTTAAAGGGGGCATCATGACGGTACGAAGTTATATCAGGGCCATGTGCCTTGCCGCGCTCATTGCATTGGCCCTTGGCGGTTTTCTGATCCATATCCGCATTCATCCCTTCACGAATAACGCATCATTTTTGACGAACTTCATTACCGGCGTTCTTAGCATTGTCATTATCCCGCTTCTTTTTTTGCGGAAGGAGACCCTTCATTACGGATATGTCCTCAATGGTTTTATTTCTATCGTCGGAACCGTTACAATGGCCCACTTCAGCCTTGCGCACCCGCCGGACCATTTTGGCCCCGTCAATATTCTTCTCAAGACGACCCTGCCTGACATACTTATCTTATGGGGCAAGTTCTTTGTCGGAAAAGCGTTATTTGATTGCGAGGTCTACGGTTATAATGCAACGGTTGAGAAAAAGGGAGTATGGTACCGTTATCCTAATCTTGGATGGTGGGGTGTTCATCTGATCGTTGTTTGCCTGGTGTATTATGCCGGGTATTTATTGGGGAGATAGGCATGAATAAATTCAGAATATTCTCGATAAACTGGTGGATACTTCACATTGCAGCTGCTGCGTTCTTTCTCTGGCTCGGATATGCCACACATTTTTAAACAAAAGACCGTAAATCGTAAATCGTAAA
>CAIQJW010000099.1 GCA_903872255.1 uncultured delta proteobacterium
CGTCGTAACATCAGACAAAGACAGGGTCGAAGGGGATGTTGTAACATATTACGTCAACGAAGACCGCGCCGTAGTCACCGCCGAGAAAAACAAAAAAGCGACGGTCACAATTTACCCGAAACAGAAATAATAAAAGAACGGCTAACGGCTAACGGCAAAAGGCTAACGGTATTCTTCTTTAACACCCCTCGCCGTTTGCCGTTAGCCGTTAGCCGTTGGCCGGTTCTATAAACGGTATCGGGTCGGATTTGCGGTATACCAGCGCCTGGCAGACGGCCATCAGGTCCTCCCCGTCTTTAACCGTTATATAGTACGAAGCCGTTCGTGACGTTCTATGCGTCTCGTTCGATTCCGCAACAAGAAGCGATCCCTTTTTCGGCGGCTTCATGTAGGTTACGTTCATATTCAGCGCGACAGAGATCCGGTCGTGGCTGTTCGACGATATCTCGAAGGCTTCGTCGATTAGCCCAAAAATCGCCCCGCCATGGGCATTGCCGTAGATGTTGTCCATATCGTCGGTATAGACCATCTCGCACCGGGCATATCCTTCACGGACATCATCAAGGCGTATATTCAGAAGACGTGCGAACGGTTCCTTGTCGACCTGACGGAAATAGGCGTTCCTTTTTCCATCGTCCATGGCCTATAAGACCTTTTGCAGGGCTTCGTCGACCTTTTCTTTCTTCTCTGCGCCGACAATGCGCTGCGCCTCCGCTCCGCCTTTAAATATGATCAACGTCGGGATACCCCTTACCCCGTACTGGGCAGGCGTCTGAGGGTTCTCATCCACATTGAGCTTCATGACCTTGACCCTGCCTTCATATTCCCCGGCGATCGTATCGATCACGGGCCCCATGGTCTGGCATGGCCCGCACCAGGTTGCCCAGAAATCAACAAGTACGGGAACCGTAGAATCAAGCACTTCTGTTTTGAACTCTGCATCTGTCACGACCTTCGCATTACTCATACATCCTCCCTTTCGTATCGACTATTCCTTGAGGCACTCGATCCATTCTTCTTCTGAAATACGGCGAATCCTGCCGCCGTCGTTCATGTCCCTAACGAGTCCTGCCTCGATATAGGCCTCATCGGTATACCCCCGTTTTTCCCAGTATCCCGGGACGTAATGGTCCATTAATATTATGCGTCTGACTGTTTTTGCCGATTTATAGCCCCAAAGATAGGGGACAAACGCCCGTACGGGCCCGCCGTAATCTTCTTCTAGATATTCACCGTCGAACTCATAGGCAAGCAGGGTGCCTTTCTTCGTAGCCGTTTCAACCGGGATCGAGGTGTCGTATATGCTCCTTGTTGACCAGAACCTGACGAAGGCTACAGAGGGATGCGCCCGTACCGCCTTCATAATGTCAAGGAGTCTCACCCCACCCCAGTTCCCCCGGACGGTAAACCGCGTGACGCTTGTAAGCCGCGCATCCACGACAGTTTTCGGCATCTGAAGCAACCCGGCCCACGTGAATTTCTGAGGCGCATCACAAAGCCCTGTCACTTCGATCTCCCAGGATTCCCTGTCAATCATTCCCGGATGCCCTTCCGCCCAGAACACCGGCGTCTTCAGTTCTTTCAAACGGGTCATACGCCCTCCTACCTGAAATAATATAATAATCGCCGGGCAAAAAACACAGGAATCCCGTGAAATATTCCTTTTTCACAACGGTTGGTCTATACTGAGCCGGTATGCTGAAATTGATCGTGAAAAATGAACGGAGCGGGCCCGTTCGTGGATTTCACCCCTGGGTATTCTCGAAGGCCCTTGCATCTTTGCCTGAAGGCATAGCTCCCGGAGAACCCGTTCTCCTTTATGACCAATCGGGGAATTTCCTCGCGTCGGGATATTTCAATTCGTACGGACAGATAACGGTACGGCTCTGGGGGCAGGAAGAGGATGAGGAGGTCGGGATAGATTTCTTTGCCCGGCGCATCGCCCGGGCGCTCGATACCCGGCGCCGCTACGTGGAAAGACAGGGTACCAACGCGTACCGGCTTGTCAATGGCGAAAATGACCTCCTGCCCGGGCTTATAATCGACAAATACGGCGACTACTGTGTCGTGCAGTTCCACACCCGGGGCATTGAACGATGGAAGGAAGACATTGTCAACGCCCTCGAGGGCACCGTCAACCCCCGGGGCATCTATGAACGCTCGGACGTAGCTGTCCGGAATTTTGATGCGCTTGGTCCGGTTAAGGGAGTTCTGCGCGGCGATGTCCCCGACATTCTTGAGATCGAGGAGAACGGCCTCAAGTTTCTCGTTGACGTTAAGGAGGGGCAAAAGACCGGGTTCTTTCTCGACCAGCGTGACAAAAGGTCCACATTTATGAAATATGCCCCGGAAAAACATGTGCTGAACTGTTTCAGTTATACGGGAGGGTTCTCGGTCTACGCAATGGCAGGCGGGGCAAAGAGTGTGACCAGTGTCGACTCTTCAAAAAGGGCGCTAGACCTGGCGCGTGAAAACATCATCCTCAACGGCTTCGATCCGTCTCACTGCGAATTCATCTGCGAGGACGTGAAGAAATACCTCAGGGAATGCACGGAAACATTCCCGGCGATCATCCTCGACCCGCCCGCATTCATCAAGGACCGGAAAAAGAAACACGAGGGGTTGGCCGGATACAGATCGATAAACGAAATGGCGCTGCGCAGACTCGCCCCTGAGGGAACTCTCCTCACCTGCTCGTGCTCGGCCCACCTTTCGCTGAACGACTTCCGGTTCCTCCTGTCCGAAGCAGGGGCCAGGACCCACAGGGCACTCACCATCCTCGAAATCTACACCCACGGCATCGACCATCCGCAACTCCTCCCGTTCACGGAAGGGGAGTATTTGAAGGCGATTTTTTTAAGATCGTAAATCGTAAATCGTAAATCGTAAATCGTAAATCGTAAATCGTAAATCGTAAATCGTAAATCGTAAA
>CAIQJW010000100.1 GCA_903872255.1 uncultured delta proteobacterium
ACGCTTTACGCCTCACGCTTTACGCCTTACGCTTTACGCCTTACGCTTTACGCCTTACGCTTTACGCCTCACGCTTTACGCCTTACGCTTTACGCCTCACGCTTTACGCTTTACGCCTCACGCCTCACGCTTTACGCCTTACGCTTTACGCGCTATGCCTTACGATTTCTCACCGTCCGCAGCACTTCTTGTATTTTTTGCCGCTGCCGCAGGGGCAGGGGTCGTTGCGGCCTGTTTTCTTTTCCTTTGCATCGCTATTGTCGGTTGATGGCCCTGAGTCGCCCGCATTGAAGAACATGACGGGTTCATGATATTCAATCTGCTCGTCTCTGGCCGGTTGGACGGCAAAGGCTTTTCTTACCGTGTCGTACTTGGTCCTGTCAACCATGTCGAGGAACAGCTCGAAACTTTCCCGTTGATATTCGCGCAGCGGGTCTTTTTGCCCGTATCCGCGCAGGCCGATCCCCTCTTTCAGGTGATCAAGGGACAGGAGGTGCTCTTTCCAGAAGGTGTCGATTGAATTGAGAACGATGAAACGCTCTACGGCCTGCATTTCATCCATGCCGAAATCCTGAGATTTCTTTTCATAGAAGGAACGGACTATTTCGAGGACCCGGTCGAATAAACCTTCGCGGGTCAGGTTTTTTATCTCTTCGAGAGGGAAATCAACATGGATCAGGAAATTTTCGTAGATCCGCATTTTGAGGGACTCAATGTCCCACTCTTCGGGATAGACCTTTTCGGGTGCGCATGTAAAAACGATATCTTCACAGACCTCTTCGACCATGTCCATGATCTTTTCATGGACGTCGCCGTTTCTCATGACCTCGCGTCGCATGCCGTATATGGTTTCGCGCTGCTTGTTCATGACGTTGTCATATTCAAGGAGATATTTCCGGATCTCGAAGTTATGGCCTTCAACCCGGGTCTGCGCATTCTCGATAGCCCTGGTGATGAGCGGGTGTTCGATCGGGGTGTCCTCGTCCATGCCGAGTTTTCCCAAGATGGGCGACACCTTTTCAGATCCGAAAAGCCGCATGATCTCATCTTCGAGGGATACATAGAACCGGGAAGATCCGGGGTCTCCCTGGCGTCCCGAACGGCCGCGGAGCTGATTATCGATGCGGCGTGATTCGTGGCGTTCGGTGCCGAGGATGTGCAGCCCGCCCAAACGGATGACCTCTTCTTTATCGGCAGCGCAGATACCCTTCGCTTTTTCGAGCGCCTTTTCGTATTCCGGGGTGTCCTTTTCGCCTTTTGTCATTGCTAGAGCGAGGAAACCGGGGTTCCCTCCCAGGAGAATATCAGTACCGCGGCCCGCCATGTTAGTGGAGATCGTAACCGCCTTGGACCGCCCTGCCTGGGCAACAACCTCGGCTTCTCTTTCATGGTTCTTCGCATTCAACACATTATGCGGGACGCCTTTGCGCTTGAGCGTCTCCGATACCCGTTCAGATTTTTCAATAGAAAGAGTACCGACCAGTACGGGTTTCCCCACCTTGTAAAGATCCTCTATCTCTTTTATGGCTGCACGGAATTTTTCTTTCTCGGTCCTGTAAACCACGTCGGGATAGTTCGTCCTTATAAGGTTTCTATTGGGCGGGACGACAAGGACGTCGAGGTTATAGATCTTCTTGAACTCCACCGCCTCGGTGTCAGCCGTGCCTGTCATACCGGCAAGCTTCTTGTACATCCGGAAATAATTCTGAAAAGTGACCGTGGCGAGCGTCTGGTTCTCCCGCTCGATCTTTACATTTTCCTTTGCTTCAAGGGCCTGATGCAGGCCTTCACTGTAACGCCTTCCCGGCATCAATCTGCCCGTGAATTCGTCAACGATGATAACCTGGCCGTCCTTGACGATATAGTCGACATCTCTGGCAAAAAGCTGATGGGCCTTTAAGGCCTGGTTGATATGGTGCAGGAAATCTACATAGTTGGGATCGTAGAGATTGTCAACGTTCAATAATTTCTCAAGCCGTGCAACCCCGTCTTCGGTAAGATAGGCGCTGCGGGCTTTCTCATCTATCTTAAAATCCTGGTCCCGCTTTAACTGGGGGATCAATTTATTAATTTTGTAGTATTTATCGGTTGATTCCTCGGCAGGCCCCGAAATGATAAGAGGCGTTCTTGCTTCGTCGATCAGGATGCTGTCCACTTCGTCAACGATGGCGTAATTGTACTCCCGCTGGACGCAGTCTTCAATATCGTAATGCATGTTGTCGCGCAGGTAATCGAACCCGAACTCATTGTTCGTCCCGTACGTTACATCACATGCGTATGCTTGTTTTCTGGAGACATCATCAAGATCATTGACAATGACCCCGACTGTGAGGCCGAGGAATTTGTAGACCGGCCCCATCCACTCGGCGTCCCTCTTCGCAAGGTAATCATTCACGGTTACGAGATGGACCCCGCGGCCTGTCAGGGCGTTAAGATATACGGGAAGGGTCGCGACGAGGGTCTTTCCTTCGCCGGTTGCCATTTCAGCGATCTTGCCTTCATGGAGGACGATCCCTCCAATGAGCTGGGTATCAAAATGACGCATGCCGATCGTGCGCCAGGCTGCCTCTCTCGCAACGGTGAATGCCTCCGGCAGTATCGAGTCAAGGTCCTCGCCCTCCGATATTCTTTGTTTAAAGTGAGGGGTCATAGCCTTAAGCTCATCGTTGGACAATGCCTTGATCCTATCGTCAAACTCATTGGCCTTATCAACGACCGGCTGAATTCTCTTCAGCTCACGTTCATTTTTTGTTCCTACAATTTTCTTAATTAAATTACCGATCATCTGTCACTACCTTCGGCAAAAAACTTAAGCTCAGGTCATTCCTTGAAAAGGCCTTTCCTGAGCTGTCAGATTCTTCCCGGATTGTTATTAATCTCTTAATGTTGCGACGATCCTTTCGGGGTGGAGGAGAATACTCAACGCATCATTTACATCTTTTACAAAAAAGTCGGCTTCTTTAAGCAGGTCCTTCGAGCAACCTTCTTCCCCGATGACCCCTATCCCGAGAGATGCCTCCTTAAGCATAAGCACGTCGTTTGAACCATTACCAATGGCAACTATCTTTTCGGGCCCCAGTTCCTTGATTATTTTCGCTTTCTCCTGGGAGCTCGATTCTTTTCCAACCTTTATTATACTGAATCCAATGGTGTTTCCTTCACTGTCTATATTTCCATAAGTATCGGACGTAATGATAAATACTTTGATATAGCGGGACACCTTTTCAAGCATCTCTTTAACGCTTTCTTTCATTTTGCCGTCAAATGCGCAGGTCCCGTTGTAGTCTATGACGAGGTACTCGATATCGAGGTCTCCCCATCCGGGAACGGAAACACTTATCATAGATAGCCTCCTTGGTAGTCTTTCGCATACAATTGTAGCATATATTGATGCAATTAGAACTATTATTTTGCGTCTTTAAAGGATATTCGCGACTGATTTTCTCTTGATTTTTTGCCACCTACAGTTTAAAAGCAAGAGATTTTAAACTGTAGCGCCAGGAGAATGATACGATGGATCAAAGAGGAAAATGGGATATTGAATGCGTTATTTACGATTGCGACGGAGTGCTCTTCGATTCGTTTGATGCGAACACGCGCCTTTACAATACCATTGCAGAAGGGGGCGGAAGACGGCCTCTCGATAATGACGAACTTAAATTTTGCCATACCCATACGGTCTTCGAATCGATCGCCCATATATTCCGGAACGATGCGGGGGCAAAAGAGAGAGGGGTCCAATTCTTCAAAGACCATATCGATTTCAGGGATTTTATCGTTTACCTTGAAATGGAACCCAATCTCAAGGAAGTGCTTGTCATTCTTAGGAATAGGGGCATCCATACGGCGATAAACACGAATCGAACGACATCCATGAGGCATATCATGTCCCGATACGGGCTATGGGACTTCTTCGATATCGTGGTGACGGCCGAGCATCAGGTGAAGCGTGATTGGGATGAACCTGACGGACGGGAGATACTGCAGGCGCGGCCGAAACCGGATCCCGAGGGGGTAGGGAAAATATTACAGGCCCTCGACGTCAGGCCTGAGGCAACGCTCTATATTGGTGATTCCGAGATAGACATGGGCACCGCACGTTCAGCGGGCGTCAGGTTTATTGCCTACAAGAGTAGCGCCATGCCGGCAGATGCAGTTATTAACGACCACCGGGCCCTGCTTGATTTTCTCTCGGACGGATAGCATCGTCCGCAGGTTCTTTCCTGAAATGGAGTATCAGCGTATAAACGGGGCCTGATATGGCATACGCCGATGTGGCGATGAAAAGACTGACCTGATACTCGGTGAGGATGATAACGAGGGCGATGATAACGCCCACGGTCGACATGAATGGCCGTGCCCTGACAAAAGCCATATCCTTGAAGCTCATATAGCGGAACTTGCTGACCATGAGAAGTGCAAGGCAGTATATAACGATCGGCATAATAATCGTTTTGAGCCCGCCCGTATAACCCATCCAGGAATAAAACAGGACAATGCCTGCTATTGTTGCCGCCCCGGCGGGTATCGGCAAACCGAGAAAATGTTTTTTCTGGACCGTATCTACCTGGATATTGAACCTGGCGAGCCTTAAGGCCCCGCATGCGACGAAAAGGAATGCCGCAAGCCAGCCGAACTTGCCGTAACTCTTCAATGCCCACATATAAGCGAGGACGGCAGGGGCAACGCCAAATGCGATGACATCCGAAAGAGAATCATACTCAACACCGAAACGGCTCGAAGAATTCGTCATGCGCGCGACGCGGCCATCGAGCATGTCAAAAATAGCGGAGATAAATATGGCGATCGCTGCATATGTAAAACGCCTGTCCATGGATGCAATGATCGCGTAAAAACCGGACAGCAGGCTTAAAGAAGTCAGAAAATTAGGCAGAAGGTACATGCCCTTCATCGGTTTGCCTCTTTTTCTTCTCACGTCATTCATCATACCCCCTTCTTGCGCGCCAGGATGGTTTTTCCAGCCTTAACCCTTGTATCTAAGTTTACCACAGGTTCGTACCCTTTGTGAAAATAAATGTCAACCCGTGAACCGAAGGCGATAATGCCGATCGCCTGGCAACGGTCAACCCGTTGGTCAACTTTAACATAGGGAATAATGCGGCGTGCGAGAAAACCCGCTATTTGGACGACAAGGACACGTTCTCCTCCATTCTCTAAAAGAAT
>CAIQJW010000101.1 GCA_903872255.1 uncultured delta proteobacterium
GATGACGGCGGGGGGATAGAAGCCTTACGCCTTACGCCTTACGCCTTACGCCTTACGATTTACGCCTTACGATTTACGATTTACGATTCACGATTCACGACCCTAATCGTTTCACCAGTTCCGACGGCAAAATCACCTCGAGCCTTATAGGACCTTCGCCGAGAATATTTTCCAGCTTCACTTTCCTTTCGGCGAATGTTTCCGCAAGTTCCCTGTCTATCGTGAGATGATAACCGACATTGCTGAGAAGGGCGTGGGCAATATGCGAAATATGCCGTTCTATCCTTTCCTGGCAGTATTTTTTTCGCACGATGTCGAGGATAAAATCGATGTGGCGGTCCTGGAGAGGCAACCTGGGGCAGCTCTTCTTCCCGATGTTGACGACCCTGTTAAGAAGGCCGAGCAGCCTTTTGCATGCTTCTCCCTGAGGGCCCTGCAGGTCGGGATGATAATCGTATTTTGGCAGAACATTCAACAGAACCGACCAGTTAAGGTCGTATTGAATGTGCTTCATGTCGGCCCAGACCTTTATATCGTAGACCGTATGCAGGGCCGCTGCACAATCCCTCAGAATCCCGGTTTCCTGATCGTGCCACCCGAAAGGCCCCGAATGGTCCACCGGCGCTTTCGGAGCATCACGGAGTACGGAAGCTACATGCTCGTAAAGCCGGGGATGGGCATGTTCGCCTACCATATCGTCATGGCCGCTTATGATCTCAAGCTGGTCATAAAGATCCACGATGGCCCGCCAGTGGGCCGTATCAGCCCGGTCACTCTTGGGCCATCTTTCGAATGTGTCAATATTATCAGTAATTTGAAAGGTGTCTGTGACACAAAGCCCGCCGCGGTTCATATGGATAACAAAATCGAGTTCCATTTCGTCCACGGAGGTAACGAGGCTTAATTTTTCAGTCTCAAAGAGTTGCCACAATGACGCGATCGCCTGCTTTTCGGGTATAAGCCCATTGTCAACGATACTGCCCCGCGCGGCGAGATCAAGGATATAATAATCGACATAGGCATTGGGATGC
Source organism: uncultured delta proteobacterium (assembly GCA_903872255.1). GTDB lineage: Bacteria > Desulfobacterota > Syntrophorhabdia > Syntrophorhabdales > Syntrophorhabdaceae > Delta-02. The sequence continues at coordinate 1,032 of CAIQJW010000101.1, forward strand.
CGTGTTCCTGCCATGTATCACCCGTATTTCCATTCCATCGTATACTGATCGATGCGCCTTATCGAGTAAGAGCTAAGTTTCCCTGATGAGTATGAGTATCAGCGACAAACCGTAAATCTGCTTAAATATCCTTCCCCTGATCCCCTGCTGTCATTATAACAAATGTTAAACAGAATAGAAGAGATATTTATGGCACGTTCCGGTCATATCAGGATCTTTGCTTTGTCATTGAAATAAGAGCGGTTTCCCTATATTTTATTGTCCATGAAAGTAATGGAACCATGCCTGGCATGCCTCAAAGGACTTATCAAAAAGACTATTTCGCTATCGGGAGGCAATGAACGGGTCACGGGTTCATCGCTCGATCTTCTCGATAGCCTCTATACGCGGGACGCGACCCCGCCCGCCTTAGCGAACATTCTCCTCGATCATATAAGGCGCTTTACCGGAGTTTACGACCCGTACGCAACAATAAAATACCGGGAATACAGGGAGGCTCTCTCATTTATCAAAGATCTCAAGGGCAAAAAACCCGTTTGCCTGTCCGACTGTATTCAGGTCTCGGCCCTGGGAAATTCAACGGATTTTTTCACGGGCGGGTCATTCGACCAGGGATCATTTGCACTCAAGGGCGACATGGACAGGATCGAAGATACTCTCAGTTCCGAGGCTGACGAGATACTCATTCTCGGCGACAATATGGGGGATTTTATCTTTGATGCCCCTCTGGCGCGCTTTCTCGAGAAGCAGGGGAAAACGGTTCTTTATGCCGTGAAAGGAAGTCCCGTGCAAAACGACATTTCAATGGAAGACATCGCCCGCCATCGTCTAGAAAATACCTATTCTTCCATCATATCGACAGGAAAGGCACATGTCGGGCTTGCCAGTCAAGATATCGCAGGAGTGATAGAGAGATTATGGAAAGGTGACGGGCCTGTCATAGCGAAAGGCATGGGAAATTTCGAGACGATCACTGAATTTGACGATGAACGTCAAGTGGTATATATAATGAAGGTAAAATGCCCCGCCGTAGCCAGTGCCGTAGACAGCGAGATCGGGACATTCATAGCTTACGTGAGGTGATCAAGCGATGGCAGTGAACCAGGATTATTACGAACTCCTCGGCGTTTCAAAGACCGTATCCGCAGAAGATATAAAGAAGGCATACCGGAAAATGGCATTGAAATATCACCCCGACCGCAATCCGGGCAACAAAGAGGCCGAGGAAAAATTCAAAAAGATCAACGAGGCATATGCCGTTTTAAGCGATCCGGAAAAACGTAAACAGTTTGACCAGTTCGGTATGGGAGGTTTTCAACAGCGTTACAGCGAGGAAGACATATTCAGGGGATTCAATGTCGGTGATCTTTTTAAGGACCTGGGATTCGGCGGCGGCGACATCTTCAGCATGATATTCGGGGGGCGGGGCGCTCCCCCCCGGGGCGGCGGCCGTCAACAGAAACAGCAGCAGTCCTGGGATTTCGGTGATTATATAACACACGAGCAGCACGGAGCCGATGCAGCCCGCGATCTCGACCTGCGCTATGAACTGGAGATCCCATTCATGGACTCCATTCATGGAGCAGAAAAGAGAGTATCGCTGGCCACACAAACGGGGACTGAAGAGGTCAACGTGAAAATACCAAAAGGCATCACTACCGGCAAGAAACTGAGGTTGAAAGGGAAAGGCAATATAGGCCGGTCCGGGCAGCGCGGCGACCTGTATATCACGATAAAAGTCGGCGAACACCCGGTTTTCAAACGCATCGGCGACGATCTTCATGTAACCCAGGAGGTAAAGGTTACCGATGCTCTTCTCGGGACGGTCATTGAAGTGCCCTCTATCGCAGGGCCTAAACGGGTGACCATACCGCCGGGTGTAAAAAGCCATTCCAAGGTCCGCTTGAAAGGCCTTGGCGTCCCGGACCAAAACGGGGATGAATATGTGGAAGTCATTATCGATATCCCGAAAAAGCTGACCGAAAAACAAAGAATGCTTTTGGAAGAACTGAGAAAGGAAGGCTTATAAATGCTTCCACGAAGACATATCCTTGATGTCTGGGAACTTATCAAGGATATGGAAGACCTGAAATCGATGGCCACGATCACGCTTGCCATTGATGCCATCAAGTACATGCACAATGAACCGAAAAAGGACCACCTCGTCGAGGCCCTTGAATTGAATGAGTTCATATGCTTTATGTTCCCGGCCAAGCGTCCGAAGAACAGATCGCTTCTTTATCATGTTGTCTCAGATCTGCTAGGGCTCTTGATGTACGGCGTTCCCAACACGAGAAAATATACGATCAATAACATCGAGACGATCAATTATTCCGAAAAGAACATGGAAATATATCCCGTCATTGAAGTATGGAATATGCTCAAAACAAAGGTGAAAAGAAGGAAGAATGAGACCGATGATATCATAGACGGGTTTCTACGCAAGATCCGCGTTGAAATGGACATCCTCGAAAGGTTCCCTTTTGTGGAAGAGGTCTTTGCGGAGTCGAAAGACCGGGTCAAGGAGTGGCTTCCTTCATTTGCAAGCTATTATGACGAAAATAAGAAAACAGTGCGGGGCACCTATGATAAATGGTGGGCGACCTGGTTATGTAATGGAAGCAAGGAGGAGATCCTTGGGGCCATGGTCGACCGTCTTGCGTCGCAGGCCGAGCACGAGTATGACACCGCTATAAACAAAGACGAGGTATTTTCGTCGATCATCTCAAACCGTGAGGCCAATCGGGCCGAAAATGAGCAGTTCACGCACTGGTATAAGGAAGGCGTAAATTTATTGTTAAAAATTTAGCGAGCGGGGTTGACAAGAAGTTACCCTAATCCTTATATTAATTTTGGCAATCATTTTTAGTTATTGCTAATTCAACAATCAAGAAAGGAGTGTGAAACAATGAAGGTTAAACCATTACAGGACAGAATTCTTGTCAAGAGAATCGAGGAAGAGGAGAAAACAAAGGGCGGTATAATCATTCCTGATGCCGCAAAAGAAAAACCGCAGGAAGGTAAGGTTGTTGCGGTTGGCGACGGGAAGACCCTCGAAAGCGGTAAGAAAGCACCGTTGACAGTGAAACCTGGAGATAAGATCCTCTTTGGCAAATATTCAGGCACAGAGATAAAGGTCGACGGCGAAGAGCATCTCATTCTCAGGGAAGATGACGTTCTTGCTGTTTTTGAAGATTAATAAGGAAGGAGGAATATAAGGATGGCTAAAGAAATAAAGTACGATCAGGCTGTAAGGGAGGCGCTCCTGAAAGGCGTTAACACACTGGCTGACGCAGTCAGGGTGACCCTGGGACCCAAAGGCAGAAACGTTATTCTGGAGAAAACATTCGGTTCCCCGACGGTAACAAAAGACGGCGTAACCGTGGCAAAAGAGATCGATCTTGAAGACAGATTTGAAAATATGGGCGCTCAGATGGTCAAGGAAGTAGCCAGCAAGACAAGCGATGTCGCCGGTGACGGCACGACAACAGCGACCGTGCTCGCCCAGTCGATCTATCGCGAAGGCGCAAAGCTCGTAGCGGCAGGCCATAACCCGATGGAACTCAAACGCGGCATCGATAAGGCAGTTGAGACCATCATCGAGGAATTGAAGAAACTTTCCAAACCGACAAAAGACCAGAAAGAGATCGCACAGGTCGGAACAATTTCGGCAAATAATGACGACACGATAGGCAATATCATTGCCGAGGCCATGAGCAAGGTCGGCAAAGAAGGCGTCATCACTGTAGAAGAAGCGAAGAGCATGGAAACAACACTCGATATCGTCGAAGGTATGCAGTTCGACAAAGGCTATATTTCACCGTATTTCGTGACCAATCCCGAGAAGATGGAAGCGGTCCTTGACGAGCCTTTTATCCTGATCAACGAGAAGAAGATAAGCAACATGAAAGACCTCCTGCCGATCCTCGAGCAGGTTGCAAAAATGGGCAAGGCCCTTCTCATCATCTGTGAGGATGTTGAAGGCGAAGCCCTGGCAACACTTGTTGTCAACAAGCTGAGAGGCACCCTCAAAATTGCTGCAGTCAAGGCCCCAGGTTTTGGCGACAGAAGAAAAGCAATGATGGAAGATATCGCGATCCTTACCGGCGGTCAGATGATATCCGAAGAACTCGGCATCAAGCTCGAGACCATTACGCTTAAAGATCTTGGACAGGCCAAAAGGGTTGTTATCGATAAAGACAACACCACGATGGTTGACGGCTCCGGCGATAAGAAAGACATCGAAGGCCGCGTAAAACAGATCCGTACCCAGATCGACGAGACAACCTCAGATTACGACCGTGAAAAACTGCAGGAAAGGCTTGCGAAACTCGTTGGCGGCGTGGCAGTTATCAACGTAGGCGCAGCAACCGAATCTGAAATGAAAGAGAAGAAGGCACGCGTCGAAGACGCCCTCAATGCAACGAAGGCAGCCGTGGAAGAAGGGATTGTCCCGGGCGGCGGCGTATCCTTTATCAGATGCATCGAAAAACTTAACCACTTGAAGCTCGAAGGTGAGAAGCAGTTTGGCGTCAACATCGTGAAAAAAGCCCTCGAAGACCCGCTGCGCTGGATTGCAATGAACGCCGGCCACGACGGCTCGATCATTATCGAGAGAGTTAAGAACGGTAAAGGCAACTTTGGTTTCGACGCTGCAAAAGAGGAATATGTTGACGATATGACGGCGGCAGGCATCATTGAC
>CAIQJW010000102.1 GCA_903872255.1 uncultured delta proteobacterium
GCATTTACTGGAATTATCCACTCGTCTCTAATTAAATATAGCAATAGGGCCATATTTTTGTCAAGGTCGTTTTTGGGCCGTTTGTGAATTTATCCACGACTATAATTATCGATCAAATTTGGATTGACTAAAGCCGAAAATGAGCTATAAAGTGCTAAGGGGAGGGAGAGATCATGTTCAAGAAGATACTGTGTCCCGTCGATTTTTCACAATATACACAAGATGTTATCAATTGCGCCGCAGACCTTGCAAAAAAATATGGCGGGGAGCTTCATGTCATGCACGTCGTCCCGAACATGACATACTTCACGCCGTATGAATCCTTCCTGACGCCGGAGAATCTTGTCGCGATAGAAAGGAACATTGAGGACGAGGTCGAAAGTAATTTCACCAAACTCCTGAAAAATGAAAGCGTTCCGACGAAAAGTATCATAAAGACCGGCGCTCCGTTTGTGGAGATCATCGATTACGCGAAATCGGAATCCATTGATCTTATCGTTATGGGAACCCATGGCCACAGTGGTATAGAGCATATCCTGATCGGCAATGTGGCAGAAAAAGTGGTCCGTAAATCCCCATGCCCGGTCATGACCATAAGGCCCAAGGGAAAAACGTTCAAGATGCCTTAACGGGGCAGGTTATAGGTAATGGGTAATAGGTTATGGGAAAAGAACCTATTACCCATTACCTATCCTCTTATACAACTCCTTAATATTCCGTACATTTATGATGTCGATGCCGTCGGTGTGGGGGATATCCTGGGAGCAGAAGACGTGTTTTATGCCTATGCGCTGACATTCTTTTATCCTGAGGTCCATGTTGACTATCTTTCGGATCTCGCCGGTGAGGCCGATCTCGCCGAAGAAGGCCGTATCGCGGCCAAGGGCCGTTTCTTTATAGCTTGAAAGGATGGATGCCGCGACCGGCAGGTCGATGCCCGGCTCGTTTACCTTCATCCCGCCGGTAACGTTGACGTAAATGTCCCTGTCAAAGAGCGGTCTCCCGATCGCCTTTTCGATAACCGAGATCAGGATAAAGAGCCGGTTGACGTCATAACCGAGCGAAAGCCGCCTCGGCATCGAGAAATTTGTCTTTTGCGTTATCGCCTGGATCTCAAGAATGATGGGGCGAGATCCTGTGATATAGGGGAAAAGACTGCTCCCCTCTCCGATGTCCCCGCGTTGGGACATGAAGAATTGGGAAGGGTTTTCGACACTTATAAGGCCATTGCCCGCCATCTGGAATATCCCGACCTCCTCACAGGCGCCGTACCTGTTCTTGATAGTTCGCAAGAGGCGGTACGGAAGCATCTTGTCGCCTTCAAAATAGAGGACCGTATCGACCATATGCTCCAAGATCTTGGGCCCGGCTATGACCCCTTCTTTTGTCACATGACCTATTATTATGAGGCTCGTATCGGTTAACTTGGCTTCCATGGTGAGACGCGTCGCCACATCTTTGACCTGGCCCATGCTCCCCGGCAGCATCGGCAGTTTCGGATTATAAATGGATTGGATCGAATCAACGATAACGAGGCCGTAGTGCTCCTCGGCCATTGCCGACAGCACATCGTCGAGATGGTTGGTTGTCAGGAAAGCATAGCCGGCATTAAGCCCCAACCTCTTTTTTCGGGATGCCAGCTGTCTTAACGATTCCTCTCCGGAGGCATAAAGGACCTTGACCCCGCATTCCGTTAATTTCGCCGCCATTTCGAAACATAAGGTCGTTTTACCTATTCCCGGGTCTCCACCTAACAAAATGGCCGAGCCTATCGTCATGCCGCCGCCGAGGACGCGGTCCATTTCTTCAATTCCCGTTATGATGCGTTCCTCGTCGGCAAGATCGTCGTCAGACAATATGACCGGCCGCCTCGGTTCCTTTCCATCGATCCTCGCTACGGGCGTCATTTCCTTGAATGTGTCCCAACCCTGGCACATCGGGCATTTTCCCAGCCATTTCAATGTTTCATGTCCGCAACTCGTGCATGCGAAAAGAGTCTTTTTTGTCGATTTACTCAAAAGGTGCCCCCGTATGAAGCCGTATCAGCCGGGCCTGGTATTCCATAAGCCTGACAAGCCATTCCCGGTTCCTGGGAAGTTCCCGCGGCGATACCTCGTATGTGATCATCCCGTCATAACCAAGCCGCCGGGCCGTATTTAAGAATTTAGCTATCGGCAGATCGCCCCGGCCAAGAAAAAGATGGCTTTCGTGCTCCCCGTGGTCGCTAAGGTGAATGTTCTTCAGGCGCCCGGTCCTCATGACCTTGATGAAAGGCACGATTATATCGTTCCCGAATGTCGCCAGGTGGGTTGTATCAAGTGTGAAATAGAGGTTATGCGCGACCCCGAATGCAATCAGATCATTAATATCATTAAGGATGTAAGATTCGAGCATGAGGCGTTTGCCTGAGCGCGGCATGTTCTCGATCGTGAGCGCTATATCGCTCAAGTCGAGCTCCTTTTGAAAGTCCTCGATGCTGTTGAGCCATTTTGTAAACCCTATCTCCATCGTAAGCCAGGCCGGCGGGTGAAAATTTACGACGCTAGCACCGAGGACGCGGGCGATATCGATCGTTCTTTTGAGCTCGTCCACCTTTGTTCCCCATTTTTTCATCTTGAGAAATGGCGCGTGAATGGTGTGGATCGGAAGGATATCGCGGCAGGCCAAGACCCTGTCGAGATAACTATCGCCCATGAAACGCTGATCGATAACGACCTCGCAGCCGTCGAAGCGGGCCTCGCTTGCAAGTAGAAATATCTCTTCGATGGGAAGGTGATAAAGGCAGCCTGTTGAAAAAATATATTTCATGCGATAATGATGTTATCATCAATATCAGTAATTATGCGACATTTCCCGTTCGTATAGTGGACAGTGTTCTCGTACCCGCAGCAACCTTTCCGGGGCCAGACCATTTTTGGCTCGATCGCAAAGACAGCGCCGTCTTCTATCGGGTATGTGTGAGTGGCGGCTATGTACGGGAATTCGGCAAGTTCGATGCCTATTCCGTGTCCGAGAAATCTGACCTTATGCGGTTTGAAGCCGAGATAATAATCTGCATAACCTGACTTTTCCGCCAGTTCTTTTGAGTATTCAAAGAGTTCTTTGCTGGTATAACCTTCGACAACCTTTTCGAGGACCCGGTCATGGATGTCCTTACAGACCCAGTAGGCCCCGGCAAAGAGATCCGGCATGGACCCGATGGCGTACATTCTTGTCTGGTCGACCTGGTACCCGTGGTAGCAGATCCCGAAATCTATCAGGATCGGCTCATTCTTTTTTATCTTCTTGAAGCTCGCTCCAACGGGAAAGGCCGGGGACAGGCCCAATCCTCCCATCGGTGAATCGGATTGACTGACGATGCTGCCGGTCCTTCCGCTTACGATATGCCAGGTGTATGCCTCATAATTGAGGGAACGGACCCTGAGGAGCCCCTCGTGGCCCAGGGACTTGGCATATGCTTCCATGTTACCGCCGACCTCGATCTCCGTAACACCCTCGTGGAGAAATTCAGGGACCTTTGCATAGACCTTCCGGCTGATCCCGGCTGCCTTTTTCATGATCGCGATCTCAAAAGGCGATTTTTTCTTGCGGATCTCCTTTGTCAGAGGGGAGCAATCAACGAACTCGGCATTGCCAAGTAATGCCTGAAATTTTATGACGTCATTGTAGGGAATGACGTCAAGCTGCATGCCTATGCGTTTCATAGGTTTCAGGTGCTGAAGGATGTCCTTGACCGAACGGTACGATATCAGGTTTGCCAGCGGTGATTCCCTGCGCGCGCGGGTTATCTCGCGCTTGACAAAAAGGATCGGGTCTCCATCCACGGGAACGAAAAGCAATGAATCCTGCATTGTCCCGGAAAGGTAGTAATAATCGATCTTGTAATGAAAAAAGGCCCCATCGAGCGAGGCCTTCTCCATTAACACTTTCAGTTTTTGGATCCGTGAGTCAATTTCTTCTTTCGGTGCGTATTTCATAAATGCTGTTATTCGTCCTTCCAAACTGCCTTTCTCTTTTCCATAAAAGCACTAATGCCTTCGTTTGCATCTTTCGTTTTCATGCATCCGTCAAGGTAGATGATCTCTGACAATCTCAGGGCTTCGAGGAAATTGACATTGAGCCCGGCTTTGATCGCACGCTTGGTCCACATTGCGACCGGTCGAGACTGCTTGGTGAAATCAGCCATGAATTTCTCTGCTTCCGCCTTGAAATTTTCGACGGGAAGCACGACATTGACAAGGCCCATCTGTTTTGCTTCCTGTGCGCCGATGATCTTGCCCGTCAGGAGAAGTTCATAGGTATTCTTGAGTCCGATGATCTTCGGGAACCACGCCGCAGCGATAGGGGGGAAAACGCCCACTGCGATCTCGGGCTGGCCGATCTTTGCCTTCTCTGATGCGATAACGATATCGCAGAAGGCCATAAGCTCACACCCGCCGCCAAGCGACCTGCCATTAACAAGCGCTACCGTTGTGCAGTCGAGTTCTTCCATGAGCCGGAACATCCGGTGGAAGATCTCGATCATGTCGTTGACCTTGTCAGGGGTATGGTCGGCAACGTCTACGCCGTCACAAAATGCCTTTTCACCGGCGTGATCGAAGACGAGGAGCTGGACGGTCGGATCTTTCTTGACATCCATGATCGCCTCGACGATCTCCCTCATCATGAGTATCGTCAGCCAGTTTGATACGGGCTCGTTTAACGTTATCGTTGCAACCTTGTTCTTTTTCTCAAACGTAATATGTGTAAAGGCCATGACTGCTCTCCTTCTTCAAAAAAAATAGGGGGGATAAATCCCCCCTATGGTTTGTTGGCTTATTACTTCGCCTGCGGTTTGCCGAGGATCTGTGAGAAATAATCGTCGTTGTTCAAGGCGCCTTCTGCGATGAGCTGGCGGTTCTTGATGAAGTCGATCGTATCCATGCCGGTGATCTTCTTGGTGTTGAATGCGCCGAAACCTGCGAAGGCCTCGCCCATCATGTTGGTGGCCAGCCAGTAGCGGTGATCGTTCTTGACCTGGTCCCAGAAGAATTTCTTTTTCTGGCGGATGCCGTCGATTGATTTGTTGAGGCAGCCCGGGAAGAGGTTTGCAAATGTCCAGATAACTCTGTTAACTTCTGCATCTAGAAGTGCGAAGTCATAGTCGTTGTTTTTCAGTTTCTCGCCGACCCATGCGCGTGCATCTTTTGCTTCCTGGCCGCTCTTGTTTTCGCCGTAAACGATCTCGCCGTCTTTCACGAATGTATCGGTGATGACCTGCGGGTTACGTACCCATGCGCCCTTGTCGTCTTTCAGGACGGGGACGACCTTGGAGATAAGGTTCTTGGCTTTCATCTTGTATGCTGACCACATTTCGCAGCTTACGCAGTTCCACATTGCATCTTCTGCGGTGAGGAACCAAGGGAGGAAGTCTGAGGAGCCGCCGACCGGTGCTGAACCGTGTCTCGGGCCTGCCTGGCCGAAAATGGCAAGGTCAGATGAAATTGCGATGTCGCATGCAAGGCCGATTTCCTGGCCGCCGGCGACTCTCATGCCGTTTACGCGGCTGATAACCGGTTTCTTGCACATAAGGATACTGTCAACCATATTGTTGAAGAGTTCCATATATGAGCCGTATTCTTCCGGCCTCTTGCTATAGTATTCTGAATATTCTTTTGTGTTGCCGCCGGTGCAGAACGCGTTCGGGCCTGTTCCCGTGAAAACGACTGCAACGATTTCGCGGTCAGTCGAGGAGTTCTCGAAACCGGCGATGACGCCCTTTACCATTTCCGTGGTATAGGAATTGTACTGGGCGGGGTTGTTGAGTCTGATCGTTGCATTGAAGAGCCCGGGAATGACATTGCCCTTCGGGTCTGTCAGGGGTGTTTTTTCGTACACTACGCAAGGGGCTTCAGTTCCCCAATGCTGTGTACTGTGTCTGGAATGATCTTTTTTACTATTTTCTCTTGGCATCCATTCTAATCCCATACTTTTCCTCCTAAAGTTTTTGTTTAAGAACAACCTTACTTAAAGTCAGGCGTCAGGACTACGCGTTTCGCAGGTGAACCTGCTTTGTGAATCTCGTCAAATGTTGCTGCTATTGTGCTCATAGGCCGTACATCAACAAACGGGTCGATCTTGATCTTTTTGTTGAGGACCATATCGAGAACGATCGGGTAATACTCAGGCAGACAGCCCCATGTGCCGATAACTTCGGCGTCGAAGGCCATCAGTTTTGAGAACATATATTCGCTCTTCGCCATGCCGAAGCCGACGAGGACGAGTTTGCCGACGAAGGACAGAAGGTCGAGAGCGAGGTCCTGACCAGCCTTGCTGCCGGTAACTTCGAATATCTTCCATGCCGTGTTGGGCAGGCCGTTGGCCTTGCAGTAAGCTCTATATTCGCCAACGACGTCTTTATTCGTTTTGTCGAGTGTGCTGATGACCATATCGCAGCCATATTCCAGGGCCCTTTTCAGCTTCTCCGGATTCCGGGCGATACCGATGACGGTCTTCGCGCCGAGCGCTTTCGCGGTCTGTGACATATAGACGCCTACGCCGCCGGTCGCGCCGATGATGATGACGTTGTCGCCGGGCTGCAGGTCTGCTCTCTTGCTTGCCTGATACGGGGTTGTGACGGCATCCGCGACGACTGCGAGCTGTTCCAGCTTATAACCTTTCTTGTCCCTGACAAGGCAAAGGTCAACCGAGGGAACGACGATATGGCTTGCGAAACCGCCCCAGTAACCGATCGAGTTGCCGGGCATCTTCTGGGCAAGGCATCTGTTGCC
>CAIQJW010000103.1 GCA_903872255.1 uncultured delta proteobacterium
AGAAAAAACAGGGAACAAACTAAAAAACACACATAAACTAAAGGCCCCCGAGGGGGCCTCTCGTTCTTCTGTAAACAGACTAATTTCATATTTTCTACAGTGCCTTTTTGCCTGCTTCAAATGCTTTGATGTTGAGATCGTGAAGCTTTGGTGCGAGTAATTTCTTGATAGCGTCGATAAAATAGCTTTCCTTCATCTTCGGGAAGAAATTCGAGAACGCGCCGACAAGGACAACGTTCTGTGCCTGGAGGTTGCCAAGCTTTTTTGCTATCCCGAGCCCATCGACGACATGGAGATTTTCCTTGAAATGCTTCTTGAATGTTTCAGCCACACCCTGCGGATACTGCATCATGCCAAGGCTGACTGAAGGCGGAAGTATTTCCTGGGTATTGATGATGATCTTGCCATCCGGTTTTACCCAGTTGATATAGCGGAGAGCCTCAAGGAGCTCAAAGGAAAGAAGGTAATCGGCATCCCCGTACTTAATGATCGGTGAGTAGACTTTTTTCCCATAACGGAAATGCGTGGTGACATCCCCGCCCCTCTGGGCCATGCCGTGAACTTCTGCTTTTTTGACATCATATCCGGCTTTTATGAAGACCTCGGCGAGAATGTTGCTTGCAAGGATGGCACCCTGCCCGCCTACACCGGAAAGAAATATGTTTGTGTTTTTTTCGTCTTTTTTCATATTCTGCCTCCTCACTTCTTTGCCGGTTCTATGGCGTCGAATTTACATACCTGTACACAAACTTCGCAGCCAACGCACTGATCGGGATTGATATAGACGGTACCTTTTCTTTTCTGCCCGTCTGCTGTCTGGCCTGCGCCTTCTTTCCAGCTTATTGCGGGGCAGTTGATCTCAAGGCACGCCTTGCAACCACGGCATTTATTCATACTGACGGCAAACAGAGGAGTTTTAAATTTATCGAGAGGTTTCGCCCTGCGAAGGAGCATGCATGGGGCGTCCTTGCACAGAATGAGGGATGCCTCATCCTTGTTCATCTCTGCCTTGATGATCTCCATCGTTTCCTTGATGTTGTAAGGATCGACGTATTTGATGTTCGCGTCCTTAACGCCGATTGCCTTGCCTATCTCGCGATAGTCGACCTGGTTCGCCACTTCGCCGCGGACGGTGAAGCCCGTTCCCGCGTGTTCCTGATGACCGGTCATGCCGGTGATCCTGTTGTCGACGACGATGGTTGTTGTGTTGCCTTTATTGTATGCGGCATTCATGAGCGGAAGAATGCCTGAGTGCAGGAATGTCGAGTCACCAAGGACGGCAACCATTTTCCCTAAGGCATCCTTGCCCATTGCCTTGCTTGCGCCGTGTGCCATACCGCCGCCAGCACCCATACAGATCGTCGTATGGAGAGCGGAGATCGGCGGTGCGACAGCCAGCGTGTAGCAGCCGATATCGCCGAACACAAAGGCACCAAGTTTTTTCAGACCATAGAACAGAGGCCTGTGGGAACATCCCGCACAGAGGTTCGGCGGCCTTCTCGGAAGGTCTGCCGGATTCACTTTGATCTTCGGTGCTTTGTATGCCTTGCCTTTTACGGCTTTTTCGATTATCTCGGGTGAAAGCTCATACATGTTGGGGATGATGTCCTTGCCATGGAAAAGCTTGTAACCCATTGCTTTGATCTCTGTTTCGAAGAACGGGTCGAGCTCTTCGATAACCATGACCTTCTTCACCTGTTTGAAGAAGTCGGCGATCATCTTTTTCGGAAGCGGCCAAACCATGCCGAGCTTCAGGAAAGAGTATTCCGGGAACACTTCTTTTGAATACATATATGCCGCGCCGCTGGCGATGATGCCAACGCTCTTGCTGTTGATCTCCATTTTGTTGAGCTTCGTTTTGTCGGCGAAGGCTTCCAGCTTTTTCATGCGTTCTTCGACGGCTATTCTTCTCGGCCGTACGTTGGCGGGAACCATGACGTATTTGGTCGCTTCTTTCGGGTCGAGGCCCATGGGCATTTTTGATTCAACTCTTTTGCCTGCCTGGACGAGCGAGTCGGCGTGAGCGATCCTGGTAACCGTTCTTAAGACGATAGGGGTGTCAAACTTCTCACTGATATCGAAGGCTACTTTTGTGAATTCATAACATTCCTGAGCATCTCCCGGCTCCAGCATCGGGATTTTACCAAAGCGGGCCCAGTTCCGGCTGTCCTGCTCATTCTGCGAGCTGTGGACATTCGGGTCATCGGCGATGACGATCATCAGGCCGCCCTTGATGCCTGTATAAGCCAGGGTCATCAATGCGTCAGCCGCGACGTTCATGCCGACATGCTTCATCGATGCCATTGCCCTTGCTCCCGCAAGCGCTGCGCCCGCGGCTACCTGCAGTGCCACCATTTCATTGGGTGACCATTCAGCATAAATTTCCGGGTAATTGTCGGCAACATCTTTGAGAATTTCACTGCTTGGTGTTCCGGGATATGCGGCTGCGACTTTAACTCCAGCTTCCCAGGCACCTCTTGCAATTGCTGCATTTCCTTGCATTATTTCTTTCATACTACCCCCATAATGGCGTATCGCCTGGATTTTGAGTGATTAATTACTTCACCTCCTTTAAGAACATGAATTGTTTATTATTTTTTTATGCTTGTTAATGAATTCACGTACTATTTTCAACTGAATAACATTTCTTTGTCAAGAAATATCGTTAAGGAATTCTATCTGATGCAAGGAAATTTATGATAGCCCGGCAGCCATCCAATCCCTCCCTGATATTAGCGAGCGATATCCTCTCATCCTTGCTGTGCATTCTCATATGCTCACCTTTGGTCAGGGTAACCGGGAAGAAACCGTACGAAGGTATGCCGAGGTCTCTGAAGTATCGCATGTCCGTCGCCCCTGTCATTACAAAAGGAAGAACCGGGATGTTGCCCTTCACGGATTCTATTGCTTCCTTAATCCCTTGAAAATACAAGGTGTTATGCCTGGAAGGCCCGGGAGTCGGGATCTTTTCGCCAATTCGCTCAATGACGACATCGTCGCCGGCGAGTTTTTTCACTTTTGCAAAAAATCTCTCATGCGTCTCTGACGGCAAAAGCCTGGAATCGAAATAAGCGCATGATTCGGACGGGATGACATTTACTTTTTCTCCACCTTTCAAAATTGTCAAAGTCACAGTATTGCGAAGTATTGAATTATAGATCTCGTTGCGTTCGAGATAATTCTTCCATTCCTTTGATCGCAGAGCTTCCTTCAATCCGGGAAATTTCATATTTCCAATAGACTGGTTTTCGAGCACGCCATCAAGATACGCCGATGTCACCGGCATTGCCTTAAGGGGCCATTTGTACGACAGGATACGCTGGGCCGCTGCAACGATCTTTTCATTCGCGTTATCACCGTGAGGCATGGAGCCGTGACCGCCTTTTCCGGAAGCCTTTATTATGAACTGGCTTAATTTCTTTTCGGTAACAGAGATCTGGGCATGAACGGACCCATTTTCGTCGAACATGCTGCCGCCCTCGCTCAAGACAAAGGATGCGTCTTTAAGCTCCGGCACAGCCTCGAGCATGAACTCCACCCCATGGTTACCGCCGACCTCTTCGTCACATGTCGCGAGAAAAATAATGTCCCGTTTCGGGGGTGTCCCCTGCCGGGCACAGTCAATAAAAGCGGCAAGCTGGCATATCACCTGCGCCTTCATATCGATCGCGCCCCGCCCGTAGATAAAACCGTCACTCACTTCGGCAGCGAATGGATCGTGACTCCATTCCTCACGCTTCGCCGGAACAACATCGGTATGTCCGAGCAGAATGACCGGTTTGCCGCTCAACCGGCCCTTTATCCGTGACAGTATATTTGCCCGGCCCGGTACTGCCTGGTATATTTCAGAAGAAACGCCCTCCCGCCGGAGGAAATCCTGAATAAATAGAGCCGCTTTTTCTTCGTTGCCCGGCGGGTTCGTGGTGTCAATTCGTAGAAGATCGCGCAGCAGTTCAACCGCACTATTGAGATTCATCGTAGTATATCCTGTTCTTCCCTTCGTTCTTTGCCCGATATAAATTATCGTCAGCCTCTTTTATGAGGTCTTTGTCCTCCCGGCTGTTTATGTAAGACGCTACGCCTCCGCTCACCGTTACGCGTATCTGATTACCGTCGAGGTCAAATATGTTATTATCGACTGCCGCCCTTAAACGTTCGGCAACGACAGCAGCCCTCTCAATGTCCGTCTCGGGAAGAATGATAAGAAATTCCTCCCCTCCGTACCTGCCCACCTTATCGATCCCCCTGAGATTCTCCTTCGTTATACGCGTTATTTCCCTCAGTACATGGTCTCCGGCGAGATGCCCGAACCGATCGTTGACCATTTTGAAATCATCGATGTCAAATAACAGTATGGAAAAGGGCCCTTCATACCGGCGTGAACGTTGTATTTCTACCGCCAGTTCTCCCACGATAAAGGCATGATTGAAGGCGCCTGTCAACCCGTCGTGCTGTGAAAGGTTTCTGATCTCTTCGAAAAGTCCTATTTTTTCC
>CAIQJW010000104.1 GCA_903872255.1 uncultured delta proteobacterium
CCAATTTTCCGGAAGAAGTGTAATACTTCCATTCCACATAGGCTCCCTCCTGCTTGATTTGGGTGGGGTTTCCCATCATTTGCCTCACTTGATCCCCTGTCATTCCCATCTGTACCTGGCCCATGTTTTGGGGAATGGCGGCGGGGGGCATTTGGCTGATCGGCACAGAAGCCGCAGGCTGCGCGGGTGGAGCTGCAGAGGTAGGAGAACTACCTGTTTGTGGAGTCGATTGGTGGTCATTTTGGCAGCCATGTATAACAAACATAAAGGGTATCAGGAGGAGAATACCCGCTCTCCTAATCGTTCGTGAAAAGTCTGGCATCATAAGTTAGTCCTTTCTTCAATGGTGAAAATGCAATAATAGCAATGAATATTTTACCATGGAACGGTATTACGGACGGCAGTATCTTTAGTTAGCGTTCACTCCACCAGTAACCGGAAGATCAACGGAACGGGACTCTGTCGCAGAAGGGGCCATGCCCTTGCCCACGAACTGCTCCTCCCCGTCAGACTTGCTTTTGAGATCATCCACCTGCGATCCCCGTCCGATCACCTCAACAACGTTCGGACCCTTGTAGGTGATGCGATTTCCGAGCATATCTTTCACTTGCCGAAGATCCAAAACAAGCTTTACAAAGGCATTGCCGCCTTCATCCCAGCCCCAGCCCCTGTCCCGGCTGTCAATATCCACATTGGGAATATAGGCGCCATAAATCGCTGCACATACCATCGACTTGTTGATGTCTTTCGTAAGGACAAAATTCTCCGTCTCGCTATAACTGGAAATTTTTTGCCCCACGATCTTGCCTGCAAGTTCGTCGTATGCATTAACGAGGGCGGCCCTCATAGCCATAAGATAGCCCCGGTACTGTGGACTCATGGTCCCAAAGCCGACCCCATAAACACGAACATTTTTATATCGTATACGTTCTCCAAGAATATTCTTCACATCGTCAAGCTCAATATAACCCGTGCAGATACAGATATCCTTGTTTCTGTCATACACGATCCGTTCTTCGACCACTCCTTTTATCACGGCTGCGGATTTCGCCTTGACTGTATAGTTCGCATCCTGGGTGAGACCAAACTGACCTTCACTCTTAACCTTGTAGCCTATGATCGACTCGACTATATTCCGTCTGAGATCCTGCTTGGCCATTTTTTCGGACATCAGTTGGAGGTTGGATGCCGGAGATACTCCGGCAAAACAAGCCAAGGCTACCAACAAAACTGTCAGGAACATAGCTCTCTTTACATGTCTAATTTCTACACACATGTTTCCTTGATCTCCTTTCTTAGTTTGTCACGACAATAGGGGAAAGGGAAAATTTGTTCTTACCCCTGGCTCAGAAGGCGCGAATTGGCAATGTCCCGGGTCAAGGACCCGATGGAACAAATCAGCCACCGAAAAGTCTTTTCCACCAGTTAGTATTATCCGGCTCGTTGGGGGTTTCCTGAACTGGCGACGGCTGAGAAGGTACATAGCGCAGTTGTTTGTCTCCGCCCGGTGGAGCAGTACTGCCCGGCAATACGATTTCCCGCAGCTCCACGAAATCCTGAATGACCTCAGAGCCTGTAAACTCTATGCTGCGCATTTCGACCTGAGGGAAAAACATTGGCTGCTGGTATGATGCGG
>CAIQJW010000105.1 GCA_903872255.1 uncultured delta proteobacterium
GCCTGTTCCGGTTTCACCCTCGATCAATACGGTCACTTTATTTTCCGACAGAACGCCGATCGCCTTGAAGATCTCCTTCATTACCCGGCTCTTGCCTATGATCTTCCCTTTTTCATAGGTGAGGGACGGATCAAGCGACAGGGAATTCGTCCCTGCTGCGGGAGCCCCTGCCCTGGCCGCACGCGCGACAGCCCTTTCCAGTTCTTCGATATCGATGGGTTTAGGTATATATTCACAGGCCCCTAATTTCATCGCCTTGATCGTCGTATCCATGTCATGGAAAGCGGTTATTATGATGACGTTATTCTTGCTGGACGCTTCGTGGAACTCTTTCAACACCTCAAGCCCGTCCTTATCAGGCAGGCGAATATCCAGTATGACCACATCCGGCTTGAACGATGTGTTTTTGGTAACAGCCTCGGCGGCCGTGGTCGCACATGCGACATCATAGTTTTTTTCCGTAAAGAACATTTCCAGGGATTCAAGGAGCGATTTCTCATCGTCGACGATGAGTATCTTTTTTTTCACCGGCATCAAACCTTCCCGACAGGTACGGCCATCGACACATGGACCCCGCCCGTTCGCTTTGTAGTAATACCAACACTTCCCCCGTGGGCTTCAATGACCTTCTTCACATTCCAGAGGCCAAGCCCCGTTCCTTTCTTCTTATTGCTGAAAAATGGATCGAACACATACGGCAGGTCTTCCCGGGGAATGCCGGGCCCGTTGTCATCGATCTCTATTTCAACCTGCCGCACGCTCTGCGGGACATATTTTGTCGTTATCCCGATCCATCCATCCTCGGGAACTGCGTCGATCGAGTTATGCAGCACATTGATTATAGCCTGTTCTATCTTGTCCCGGTCAATGAGTATATTGGGGATGGACCGTGAGAATCTTTTGCGGACCTCTATACCCTTCTCCTGGAACCGCACCGACATAATTTCGAGACACGATGCGATAACGACCGTGATAGAAGCGGGCTTGAGATCCAGTCTCAGCGGCTTGGCGAAATCGAGCATCTCGCTCAATATCCGTTCGAGACGTGATATTTCCTCCGTCATGATCTCCATTCGCCGTTTATCATTTCCGCTGAATTCTATTTTCTTGAGCAGTATCTGGATGTTCATCTTGACCGATGAAAGGGGGTTGCGGATCTCGTGGGCAAGCGATGTCGTAAGCTGCCCGATATGGGCCAGGCTCTCCGATTCACGGACCTTTTTTTCCATTTCGATCCGTTCGGTAATGTCCCGGCAGATACCGGCGACCGCCGTCTTGCCGCGATAGACGATAAGCTTGACCTTGTTTTCTGTGGGCAGGGCCTTGCCATCCCGGGTGCGGCGAGAATAAACATAGAGGTCCTGGGCATATCCCTTTTCAACGCGCTTTTCGTACAGTTTCTTCACTTCCGCCCGGGATTCCGGGGCTATGAAATCAATGTAGGGCCTGCCGACAACCTCAGCAACCGAATAATCGTGGAGGTCGCAAAATGCCTTATTCGCGAAGACTATCGTTCCCTCCTGATTGACGAAATACCCATCGTTTATATCTTCAACCAGGACACGGTATTGAGACTCTGATTCGGCCAGTTCCCGCGTTCTTTTGTCGACCTGGTCTTTCAGGTCCTGTGCATGCTCCCGGATCTGTTTTTCGTGAAGCTGCTGGAAGTTGTCACTGAACCTGGTGATCGTGTAATAAAGGCATTCATTGACCCGATCGAGCGCTCCCTGCAGTTCCAGCTTGCTGAGTTCCTTTGTCAGGGACGGCGTTACCACCTTCCTGAACATTTCGTACGCGCCCTGTACCTCCGAAAGCGAAAAACCGCCCAGAAGCCTCAATCCCGTGATCCACCGAATGTGGCAATCGATCAATCTATAATCGCTTTCGACCAGCACCGAGTAGCTCGCATCGAAGGCGGCCGCAACCGAGATATAGAGTTCATCCCTCGGCCGGTTCCCATAACGGGGGCCATTCTCCGCCTGAAGCCGGTCTATCCATTCGGCGATAAACTCATCTCTATGCCTTCTCAGAATATCAGCAATGCGCATTTATCAGATTGTATCCGCATACGAAGATACTTTCAAGGCGCAAAAGACCGTTCAATGTTGAAGGCAGAAAAGAGAAAAGTTCTGAACGGGGCATCAACGCTTTAATTATCCGTTTTTTTCATGGAACCTTGGATACTGAACCTGGAGCAGGTTTGTTAGACGTGGCTCGCGCCCCCTTATCGAGCGGGGCGCGAGCCTATCGGGAATATTTCAGGGGAGGGTTATTTCTTCTGTCCGCTACTCTGATTCGTATTCACGGGTGTCGGTTTCGGCACCTCCGGCACCTTTACATCCTCTATCTTCTTCCCTGCCGCGGCCTCAAGTTCCAGCAAGGCAGGCCCTTTCTCTTTCTTCGGCGTATTCTCCGCCGCATACACGCTGCTTCCAGCACAAGCAAGGCCAAAGACAACCAGCGCAACCACAAACATCTTCACCATTTTCCTTTTCATTTCTTTCCTCCATAGTATTTGTTAGGTTCATGCCCATTATGACATACCTGACCTCAAAAAGGTTCCAAAGATAAATAAGAAACATTCTCCAGCCCGCTTCGCTCAAACCAACGGAGCACCGCTTACCCCGTCATCCCGGCGAAGACATTATACTAATCACCTCATCATCCCGCCGAAGGGATCGTATCGAACCCCCCCCACCCGACATCATCCCGGGCTTGGAGCCTGTGTCGCAATAGTTCGTACACCATCCAAACAGGGTTGCTCATATCGGCCGGATCTACCACTCATCGTCATCCCGGACTTGGAGCCTGTGTCGCAATTCCTTTTCCGACGGAAACGTGCAAATCACCGGAATAAACCATCCCGCCGTCATTCCCGCGAAAGCGGGAATCCAAGGTTTTTCTTTCATGCATTTGTCGTGAGCCTAAAAACTGAGAAAAAGGAAAAAAACAAAACCTTGGATCCCGGGTCAAGCCCGGGATGACGGCGGGGTTTTATGCCGGCAGGTACAATATACCCGTTTTGGATGACGGACGAGGAATTGCGGCACAGCCTCTTGATCCGGGATCCATTGTCTTTAGGTTTTTCTAAATAAAATATTGCGTATTTTCCACCCTGTTGGTATATTTTCAAAAGCTTCGAAACATTCGAGTAACTTCCAAAAGTAATTTTATTCCCCGAAAAAAACAAGGCGATGCACACCAGACGCCCGAATTTTGTTCAGGCATCGCGGGGCGTTATGATTGGTCGAATTTTATCGTTCAAAGGGAGGTTCCATGAACCAGAAGAAACACACAACTGGAGTAATCCTTTTCACTGCAGCGGTTTTTTTTATTGTCACCGCGTTGGCACAGTCGTGCGTGGAAGATGGCAAGAAGCGTTGTCATCTTGACCATTTCACCCGGGTCGACGATATTTCCATCTTAAGCGGCGGGGACCAGCTGACATTTACCGGCTGCGGGCATAAGGATTTTTCGGAATGCACGATCTACCGGTATGACCGGAAAGAAAATATTCTTTACCGGTACGTGCATGAAAATAAACTTATGCAGGTGATGGGAGCCCAGTATTGGTCGGACTCAAAGCAATTCCTTTTCATCACCGTCCCGAAGACACAGGATCGAAAACAACTCATCGAGGACATGCAGATCGTCATAATGAACCCCGATGGGACTGGTTTCAAACAACTGACGGAGGGAAAAGGCGTCAAAGCTGCAATGATGCTGAGTCCCGACGGTAAGACCCTCGTTTACGCCAGCGGAAGGGAGCGCACAGAAGGCAAGACGATCGCTTCCCATTTTGATTTCTATGCACGGGATGTCCCGACAGGCAAGGAAACTCAGATGACCAACCTTGCATTTTACGAGATCAGCACGCCGTATTTTACCCCGGACGGGAAGAATGTCGTTTTCGATTATGGCAGTCCGATGCGAATTCCAACCATTAATGATACTGATGCCGTCCAGAATTTTCGTGAAACATATAAAGAAAAATATAAAGGGAACTTCATCATCCAATACCCCGTTGATGGGACCGGCATTGGGCGTCTGCCCGAACCACTATTCACTTTTGGTCTTGGCTCAGAAGACTCAATCATGACCAAGGATGGTTCCATTTGGTTTGAAGGGAGAGCTCCTGGCATTCAATATTATCGCCGGTATCCCGATGGAAAAATAATCAAGTTTACATACGAGCAATTGGGTATCAGCAAGACGCGTGATCTGTTTAGAATGGCTGTCGACCGGACTGGGCAGTTTATGGCGATCCTGTATGAAGATTTGGATCGTAATAGGACCCGGTCGGTTGCCATCTTTGATACCTCAACCAAGAACCGCATTCCTATATCAGTCCCCGCTACAGCAACAAATATATCTATACATTAGGAGGATCCCATGCGACTTTTTGAAAACAACAACCCGATAGATATGAACATTCCGTACAAGCTGGGCAAATTTCTGTTCAACATTACGACGGAAGCCCTTGCCGGCCGGTTAGAGAAAAAAGACGGTTCATTTGACTGGAATAACGAAAAAGGCTGGGAACTCCCTATCATGGAATGGGAACCTCTCGTACCGACCCACGGGAACTTTGCCGGGCCCGGATATAGCTGCGGAAGAAGAGGAGAATTTTCCCCTGATGAAATAAAGAAGTATGCCGTAGCCCGAGTCTTTGATCCAAAATTAGGCGAAATGAGAAATGATTATGTCGACATCCTAGCAAAAGAACATGACCTCGCATATGCCGAGGCCAAAGGAAAACCCGACTACTGGCAACGCATACGTGAAGCCGATATGAAACTGGTCGGCGAAACGCAGAAGTTGCTCTACGGTACGTCCCCTCTATTCTCTGACGGCGGGAAAATGACGCCAGGCGAAAAATCGTACGCCGAGTCGATGCTCGACGGGTTCAAGATTAAGCTGGTCATGATGGATGAACTCCCTGCCGCGCTCCAACAGTTCAAAAATTCAGGCTACGGCAGGAAAGAGATAAACGATTTGTATAATACACTATCCCAGGGGCTTAAGTTCCTGAACCCTCGCGATTTGCTCCGCAAACTCAATTTCTCCGAAAACGAGATGCAAGAGATCGAACAAAAATACGCCGCATATTCGGAACAGGACCGTTCAGATAGCGAGAATACCCAAAAAGCCGAGCCGGCCTCAACCCCGCAGACAGACAACATCCAGACAGCTTCAGCATCTTATGAATATACGGATGAAGATTACGGCAACTATTACGGTCCGGGCATGGGTTAGAACCGGATGCCAGTTTTACCCATAACCCGACTTTTTAAAAGACCGCTGCCCGCTGCCCTGTCATTATCTCCGGCTTCGCAGGTGCGTCCAGTTTGTACCGTTTTATTACTTCTCTCCCGATCATATGCGCCGCTTCCTCGTATGTAACATAGTCCGTATTTATAACGATATGATACAGTAGCGGGTCCTCGATATCCGCATCGAAGTGGTCCTTTATATAACGTTTTCGGCCCTGATCTTTCTTCTTTATATAGTTGGCGGCAGCCTTCTGGTCATAGCCGAAAACCTTGATGGCCTGCTCGACCCTCTTTTCAAAAGATCCTACAAGACGGACATGAAACACATTGGGTATGTCCTTCGTAACAATATTGCCGCCCCTTCCTACAAGTATACAGTTTCCTATCTGGGCAAGGCGCAGTATCGTCGCGTTTGTCCGCTCGACAAGGGTCCATGCCGATGGATGCAGGCCTATGAACTCCTCAAACGCATCAGTTACCGTGCCTTTATGGTCTTCTTTCATGAACTGGCTAACCCCGTTAAGTTTGAACACCTCAAGTACCTTGGCAACGAGCATCTGATCGAAAACCGTCCATTCTTCGTGGGATTTCGTCTTTTCCTGTAAATATTTGGCAAGCTCCGACGAAACAGTGAGCCCCCCGGCACCCTCAGAGCGCGAGAGCGTTATGGCCGGTTTTGACTCGCCGGTTTTGCCTTTTTTCCCGAAGTGGCGTTCGATGTACGTCTCGCACCTATCAGAGGTTATGTTTTCCCACATATCAGGTCCTCCTGACTTTAAATGCTACCCGCTGGAAACAACCCGCCTATTGATAATAATCCCCGCCCTATTAATTGTGTATAGCCGAGGGTAGCCGGTTTGTCAAGGAACGGCGGGTCCGTAAAGTTACATGTTCCAGGTATATCTCCCGCTGATTTCATAAAACTTCTCTAACCGAATACTGATTGCAATTTCCCTGTTTTCGAATAGAATCATAATTAGCCGGGGGCATTCCATGCAAACAATATCTATCATAACCCTGATTATTACCATGCTTAGCTTCACGGGCTGCACCGTCACAAAAAACATCGCCGTAGAAATGCCTCCCACTTCAAGTGTTTCCCTTTATGAAGGGAAAGTTGTCGGTGAACCGTTTATCAACAAGGTCGGCCAGGAGAATCCGAAGATCATCGACCTCTATTTCGAAACCGGCGGAAAAAAATATTTCATCAAATTCCTCGACAGCAATATATCCAGGAATGAGATGGCCCAATACATCAACAAAACCCTGAAAGTGCAGGGAAAGGTCAACCACGGGTTATGGGATACGAACGATCCCAATCACCAAAGCCGCGTCGGGGAATATATCGTTATCGAGAAAATAGATAATAGGTAATGGGTTATTGGTAATATAAATCCCGGTGTAAAGGCTCTAATCTCGCAGGACACCGGGCGAAGAGGCCGAACTCGTCTCCCGTCATAATTTCATTGCCTATTACCTGGTCCTGCGGTATATTTCAAAGGCTGTTCCCGGCAGACCCAGTAATTTCCCAAAAGTAATTTTATTCTTCGAAAAAACAGGGGCATATCTTGTCTGGTGCGGAGTTGCGTTTCTGTATGGAAAAAACTGCTTGCAATATTGTTCTCAATATGAGTACAGATATTGGTGCTGGCGCTTCGAGCATTCTATTCGGGAAATCCAGGCGCAGCCTGCTGTCATTATTTTTCATAAGGCCCGGCGAATCATTTTATCTGCGCCAGATCCAGCGGCTGACCGGCATATCCGCGGGTACTCTCCAGAGAGAGATCAATCAACTCGTTAAAGCGGGTATCATAGTCCGCATCGTCAAGGACCGCCAGATCACTTATAGAGCGAACGACAAGAACCCTATTTTCCCCGAGCTCAAGGGCATTGTCATAAAGACCGTCGGTCTCGGTGATGTCCTGAAAAATGCGCTGGCGCCCTTCGCCGATCGGGTCCTGACGGCATTTATTTATGGTTCGTTCGCAGCCGGACGACCGGGGGAAGATAGTGACGTTGATATTCTTATCGTGGGTTCGGTTCCTTTTCAGCAAATAGTAGGGGCTTTTCAGGAAGCGCAGGAAATAATCGGAAGAGAGATAAACCCGACGGTATATCCAATAGAAGAGTTCCGTAAAAGAATAAAAAAAAACAGGCATTTTATAACATCGATACTCGAGAGACCTGTCATTTTTCTGATTGGAGATCATGAAGACATTAGAAAACTGGCTGAATAACGGATGGCTCGTTAAGCACCAGACCAGCCGGGAAGAAATCATAGAACTGTTCCAGGTAGCCGACCGGGATCTGAAGGGAAGAAGCAAGATCTGAGCGTAACGAGACAATCGATTATTAAAGTGTGGTTGGCGGAAAGGCTCAAAGGTTAAAAGAGGGTTTCAAGTTTCAGGAAGTATTAAGGGGACATTCCCAAGAATATATGATTTAAAAACCTCATCCGGGGTGATTCTACTACCACATATATACGATGTTATACAATACCGATATTTTCATCGAACACTTTCCAATCCTGTCGTTAACAATACAGGTTATTCTCCCTGAATCCCCATTTAAGACTCATTGTGACCATAAAATACCTTCATCGGGAATTATTGCGATATACTATATTCTGTTTTATTCGTTATTATTGTTTTCGTCGAATAATTACAAATACAGTTTAAGGCCACCTTCGGTGGTAGTTTCATGTTTCAACTTTCAAGCGGAAAACCTTCATCATCCCGGCCTTAAGAGCCGGGGACATGAACGTCCCCAACATTCCTGTTTCAGGTATTACGGGGATATCCTAAGAAAGGATTCCCGAGAAGTAACTGTCAATAATACGTCTAATTATCACTTGCCATATTTTCTCGATATTTCATATCATGTAATTGACAAAAACGTTTATTCTTGTAATAAATTCCAGAGAAAGATCATGTCATCAATGGTCTTCAAAAGGAGCTATCGTGGCCCACAAGATCATCGAAGAAGCAGGTGCGTTGCTTGGCCTGTCTTTTCATCCCGATCAAAAGACGGCGATAGGAATAAGGATGAGGGGGACGTCCGTAAGGATGAGGGGGACGTCCGTAAATAACTAAATAACTCTTGA
>CAIQJW010000106.1 GCA_903872255.1 uncultured delta proteobacterium
AATTTGTGGAGTTCGACATGTCCTTCGGGATACCCTTTCCTGAGAGGATGGTAATTCTGAAAATCATTCACCACTATCGGCCGTCTCTGCCTGACAGCCTCGCCCCAGAGCCCGGTTTTGTCGAGTTCGTACCGGGTTTGCGGATTCGTCACGGCACACTCCGGCATAACATTTTTCGACCAGGTATTGAGAACAAATTCCTTGCACCCTTCATCATAATAATAGATATAACCGATCGTGCTTCCGGTAAGCTCGATCGCCTGCTCGAGGGCGTAATCGAGAAATTCCTGGATGCTTTCAGAGGCATGCTGCAGTATATCAACAAGCCTTTTTAAGCGGGACGCATTGGCTGCCAGTTCTTCGCTTGCGCGCTTTCCCCCGGTGATATCATGAACAGTGCCGTATAACCGGTGAACGTTATTGCCGGTGTCGTTGACGCACCGCGCCGAAGACCTTATCCAGCGTTCGTCCCCATTTTTGTTGAGTATTTTTATTTCACAGTCACTGGTGGTGCCGGGTTCGAGATTCACGATGTTCCGCTCAAAAACAGTGATATGTTCCGGGTGGACCATAGGTTTCCAGCATCCCCAGCCAGCTATCTCGTCGATGCTGTATCCTGTTATTTTCTCTGTCGCACCCGCTATCCAGTCGATTGAATATTCATGGCCGGGCGCTCTTGTGCATGAATAAACATAATCGGCCATCATTTCGGAAATGTGTTTGTACCGGGTTTCGCTCTTTGTCAATTTCTGATGCGCCTCATGAAGTTTGAAAGCCATCGCAACGGAGGCGTTAATGACTGCTTCCCCGGAATCCTTTACCACGTATCCGTACGAAGTTATTTTTTCGGTTCTTTCGACAATGTCGGACTGGGTATAACTTGATAAGAAAAGTATCGGGACATCAATTTCCCTCAGAATTATTTCCGAGCATTCGGTGCCATCCATTTTCCCCTTGCCCAGATTAATATCCATCAGGATAATATCTATAGACCGGCGGTCTCTTATTATCTGGATGGCTTTTTCACCGGATGGTACGGTAATGACCTCGTAGCCGTACTTTTCAAGCCCCCCCTTTTGTGACATGGCGATCAGGGCTTCATCTTCCACAAGAAGGATGACTTTTTTCTCTCTCACCCGACACTCCTCGAGTCCGGATATCCGCGGATATGCCGGGTCACGATCTATCCCCGGCCTTCGCAACAATGTTTTCAGCCTGTTTGCGATCCGTAATCTCCTGGATCGTTCCCATGACACTTTCTTTGCCGGAGGCATCGTCATGGAAGAAAAACCCTTTATCGAGAACGTTTATATAATGACCGTCCTTGTGCCGCATCGCGTATTCCACCTGGAACGGGTCTTTGGTCCTGGCCGCGCCTTTTATTGCCCCGAGCACCCGGGGGAGGTCGTCGGGCTTGATAAGGCTTTTCCATTGCTCGAAATAATTGGATTCGATATCTTCGGCTCTATACCCCAGAACTTCGCCCAGGTTCCCGCTTAAGGTAACCGTGTTATCGTCCAATGTCATGTCATACACTATCTGCCGCGATGAACCGACAACCAGATCGTACCGTTTTTTCCAGGCGAGAGCTTCCTCTTCGGCACGTTTTCGCCCGGTTGTCTCGTGGGCGAAAACAACGACCCTCGATACATTGCCATTATCGTCGAGAACTGGCGAGCAGTATAACTCAAAATTCCTTCCATCCCGGACATCCTCAAAGTAAACCGTCTCGCCGGTCTTGACCACGCCGTCGATCTTGTCTTTTCTTCGTTGTGCCACCGCCGGCGGGAAATGGTCGTAAAGGCATGTCCCGACCAGGTCATCCACCTTTTTGCCGAGCCTCATCGCCCCGGTCACATTGGACAGAAGAACGGTCCCCTGACGATCTACCATGACAAGGCTTTCGTGGGTTGCATCGATCAGGGCCCTAAGCGTGCCTTCACTTCCGTATTCGACCGGTTCGCCTCGCGATGCGTCGGGTTTATCATCAAGTTCCGGGTGAGCTTTATAAAAATCCGGATATAATTTTTTTGCACATTCCGGGCATATGCCATGACTGAATTGAGCGTCGGTACGCTCCCTGACGTATGCCTCGACCTGTTTCCAATACCCCTTATCGTCGCGTATCCTTTTACAGCTTGCACATATAGGAACAATACCGCGCAGTGTTTTCACATGGTTGAGCGCATCGCGCAATTCGGCCAGATTGGCGGCGAGCTTGTCCTGCATCTCTGCCATTCGCCTGCCGACCTCTATCCTGGCCCTTAATTCACCGGGGTCGAAAGGTTTGGACAGGTAATCATTGGCCCCGGCATTAAGCCCTTCGATGATATCGGTCTTTTCTGTCTTTGTCGTCAATATAATAAGATACGGCGGATTGCCGCTCTGATCGGCACGAATGTTCCGAACAATGTCAAGCCCGTCCATCTTGGGCATCATCCAGTCAAGTATGGCAAGCTTCGGCGCATCAGGCCCTTTCAATATTGCGAGGGCTTCAAGGCCATCAACTGCCTGTACTACCTCATGCCCCGCTTTTTTTAATACCGCGTCGAGCAATACGCGGGAAGTGAGATCGTCTTCGGCGATCAGGATTCGCATCTATATCATCCCCCTGTTACCAGATCAGGTTCAGCCTGTGCAATTCCTCCAGCAGCTTTGGCTTTTGGATCGGTTTTACGAGAAAAGCATCACATTTCCCGCGTATTGCTTCAACGACGTTTTCCTTATCAGCCAGCGCCGTTGTCATGATTATTTTGACCCAGCGGGATATTGCCAATCCTTTGGCTTCCTCCATGGCGCGTATTTCTTTCAGCGCCTCCTGGCCGTCCATCTCCGGCATCATGATGTCGAGGCAGATCAGATCATAGGGTTCCCCCGATTGGTCCGCCAGCTTCACTGCTTCAAGCGCCTCTTTTCCATTGAATGCCGTATGGACGGGGCCATATTTTTTCAGGAGCTCCTGGAGAAGGAGACGGTTTGCAAAATCATCCTCGGCTATCAGTGTTTTCATAGTTTTTTCAACCCTCTTTACCGGGGAGAACAGGTTGCGGAAAAGCCGCCGGGTGATCGAGCAATGCCCGAACCGCCGTCAAAAGTTGTTCGATAGTAAAAGGTTTTTGAATAAAACCGGCCTGATCGTCCATGAGAAATTCCTTAACGAGAGATTCCTTGTCGTGTCCGCTCATAAAAAGTACTTTGATATTCTGGTTTATTCGTTTCATTTTATCGAGGACAACCTGCCCATTTGCTTTCGGCATAACGACATCGAGGATCACAAGCCGAAAATCTCCATCATAATGCCTGAATTGTTTCAGGGCTTCATCTCCATCGTGTGCGGTTACGACCACGTAACCTTGACTTTTCAACCCTGTCTCGACAAAATCGCAAACCAGTGATTCATCCTCTGCGAGAAGTATCTTTTCACTCCCGGTACGGGGTAATTTTGTCCGGGTAACCGAGGCTGCCCGATCCACGGCCTGGGTGGGCGGGAAATACACCTCGAAGGATGTCCTCAGCCCCGGTTCGCTTTGCAGGGTTATGAAGCCTTCATGCTGTTTTATTATACGATAGATTATCGAAAGACCAAGCCCGGTACCTTTTCCGACTTTCTTGGTGGTAAAGAACGGATCAAATATTTTGTCTCTTATGGCGCTGTCGACCCCAGTCCCTGTGTCCGAAACTGTCAGGCGCACAAAATTTCCGGATTGGCCAAATTCCGCGTAATGATCGCTTTGAGTGTCGAGCATGCAGCGGCTTGTCGAAATGTGTATGGTACCGCCATCCGGCATGGCATCACGGGCATTTGTGGCGAGGTTCATGATGACCTGCTCCAGTTGGTCCTGGTTCGCCAGGATGTTAAGTTTCTCTTCACATAATTCGATGTCTAACAGGATATCATCCCGCAACAGCCTTCCGAGGAACGCCTGGAACGTGCGTATGACCTGGTTGATATCCACGGGTGCCCGGTTTACGTTCTGTTTTCTGCTGAACACGAGGAGCCCCTTGGTTAGATTTGTCGCTTTCTCGCAGGCGCCGGCTATCTGATCAGCGTAAGCCTTTACTGTCGGATCGGTTATCTTCAGTTTGAGCAGGCCCGCATATCCTGAAATTGTGGTGAGAATATTGTTGAAATCATGCGCTATACCGGAGGCCAGCGTTCCGATAGCTTCTATTTTCTGCGTATGCCGCAGTTGCGCCTCAAGCAGTCTTTCTTCCGTAACATCCCGGACGCTGCCCTGATAGCCTGAGCCATGGCCATCTATATCTTGTAATTCGACTGCGTTCACAAGACATTCCAAAAGTTTCCCGTCCCTTCGTTTGAGTTTCATTGGAAAATCTTTTACGGAACCTTCAAGATGCAGGTGCCCGATAAGTCTATCGGCATCGGCCGTATCATGGCAGAGATCAACGATGTTGATACCGGCCATTTCTTCGCTAGGATATAAAAAAGCATCAAGAAATGATCTGTTGTATTCCACTATGACCGCGTTATTGTCCGTGATGAAGATCGAGTCCTTCGAATTCTCGAACAATGTATGGTACTTTTTCTCGCTCTGTCTCAAAAGCATCGCTGTTTTATGACGATAAACAGCCATTTCGATCGTTGTATGAAGTTCGCGATCATTGAACGGTTTGAGGATATAACCGAACGGTTCCGTGATCTTCGCCCTCTCGAGAGTTGTTTCGTCGGCGAATGCCGTCAGATATACCACGGGAACATCGTAATGGCCCTTGATCATTTCTGCTGCTTCAATGCCGTCCATATCCCCCTTAAGTCTTATGTCCATCAGGATGAGATCGGGTTTCATCTCACGGGCCTTATCAAATGCGGCAGCGCCTGTGTGTACTATTGCGGCTACTTTATATCCGAGATTTGTGACGCTGCGTTCGATATCCTTCGCAACGATCCGTTCATCTTCAACGATGAGAATATTTATCATTCCCTTCACCTTGCTTTTCATGTCAGGCGCCTCGCATGGTCATGGTGATGCACGTTTCATCGTTCTTCAGGATTTTAATACGGCCCTCGAGTTGTTCGATAAGTGTCATAACGAGCTGCAGCTCCAACGATTCAATATTTTTAATGTTCAGGCCCTCAGGGAAACATAGTTCCGTGCCATCAGCCTCCCCATTATGTCGCGAAAAAGGCGCCGTGTACACAATGATACTATGGTACACGCCGTATGTATAGGGTATTATGGTATCCGGATTGAGGGCGATATCCGCAATTTCCTGCTCGATCTTTGCCTGGGAATTATCCGCACCGTAACTGATGCAGAGATCACTGATGAGACTGGCTATGTAATCCGCAATGTTGATCTCCGCCAGGTTTTTCGATTGATACAGCTTGTCGTGTATAAGGGACATTGACCGGATACGGTTCTGGCTCTCCCTGAAAATTTCAAGCGTCTTTTTGTCTGTTATATGTGCGGCCTGCAGGCTATACATGCTGGATATCACCTGAAGGTTATTTTTTACGCGATGATGTATCCCCCTGAGCAATACTTCTTTTTCCCTGAGGGCCGCCATGGTTTGTGACTCAGCCTGCCTTCGCTCCGTGATATCATAAACAACCATGATGACGCAGTTCCTCCCGTCCAGAACGAAGGGGCTTACAAGGAATTTATTATAATATTTTGCCATGAAACACAATCCCTATTTATCTTCGATGACCGGCATAAACGTTCCCGGGCGGAATTATCGGGCATTAAGATCAGCTTGGACATATGCATGATAATTTTTTAGGTGAGGACGAAGTCCCTCCTCGGAAATTATAGAGCGATGGGGGGGGTGCAGAAGAGTTTTTCATCTCCCGCTGTTCTTTCTTCTGCAGGAAACTTTTTAAGAGAACCGATGGTCTCCTGCGAAGACATCTCCGGAAGGGCTTCGTTGTGAGGGGCCAAGCTAAACATGATGTACGATCTCACATTCTTCTCTTTATATCTGTGCTCGCCGCTGTCTGACAGATTTATTGAAGCAAAAACGATGCCAATGTTATATTTTTTTCTAAATTCCTGATATAATGGGAATAATGTAGTTCGGGACTTTCTACGGATGCGGATCACATGGCACAATAACGTATTATCAGCAATACAGAAAAATGAAAGATCGTAGAAATGCTGATGTTTTTACGGTTTTCCCACCAGGGCCTTGATCTTTGGCATGGCCTTTTCGGCCGATTTTATGCCCTCTTCCATCAGGGCCTTTTTCTGTGTGAAATCGAACATGGATATGCCCTTGGTGTCGGGTTCAAGTATGACATCGGCATGGGTCAATTTGGTCTTCGAGTTGACGTGCATCATGATCGCGATGGATTGTGCGATGACATCTATGACCGAATTTATGTTCGTGTCGCGAATATCCCTCTGGAGATTAACGGCGATGATGACATCGGCCCCCTTTGCCCGGGCAACCTCGCAGGCTATATTATTTGTTACACCGCCATCAACCAGGGTCCTATTCCCAAAATTAACAGGGACAAAGATGCCGGGGATTGCCGATGAGGCGTGTATAGCCTTTGCCAGAGAGCCCTTTTCCAGCGTGACCGTCTCGCCCGTGTTGAGATCGGTCGCTACGGGATAAAATGGTATCTTTGTGGCTTCCACCGTTTTGACCTTTGCATTTTGTTCGACAAAGGATTCGAGCCTGGTCCCCTGAACGGGCCCCATTTTTGACGATACCACGGAAAAATCGAGTATATCGCCCCGATTGATCTTGAAGGCGGCCCATTCGAGCTGGAAACTATCGGGGTTTGCTGCATATAGCCCGCCGATGAGGCTGCCGACGCTGGTCCCGATGATCATGTGGATCGGGATCTTTTCTTTCTCAAGCGCGCGGATAACGCCGACATGGGCAAAGCCTTTTGCGGAGCCGCCGCCGAGAACAAGGGCCACTTTCGGCTCGGTCTTTTTGGATTGAGGCAGGGTTTCGCAGGAGCATATCAGGAGAAGGACAACAAAGAATAGCGCGGATCTTTTAATAACCGCCTCTCTTCCCGACAAACGGGTTGTGTTCCTTCTCCCTGCCGATAGTGCTGCGCGTGGAGTCGCCATAGTTGTGCCCGGGGGCGACGACCGTATCATCGGGGAGAACGAAGAGTTTTTTCTGTACGGATTCGAGCAGGGTTTCCCACGATCCGCCGTCGAGATCTGTCCTGCCGACGCTTCCGACAAAAAGCGTGTCCCCCGTAAAGACCATCCCCGCATGATACAGGGATATGCTTCCCGGTGAATGGCCCGGTGTGTGGATAACCTGCAATGATGTATTCCCGATGGCGATCGTGTCCCCGTCGCGGACGGTCCTGTCCGCAGGCGGCGAAGGCTCCCCGCCGAACATCTGGAAGGAATGGGCCGATTGGTTGACAAGGGCCCGGGACTCGATCTCGTGGATAATGATCTCAGCCCCGGTCAGCTCCTTCATTTTCTTGTTACCCACGATGTGGTCGATATGGCAGTGCGTGTTAACGATGTACTTAATGGTGTAACCCCGTGATGCGGCCTCATCGCAGATACGTTTACAATCTGCGGCCGGGTCTATCACCAGGGCTTCATTCGTTTCCTTGCAGGCGACGATATATGCAAAAATGGCGAAGCCGCCTACTTCCATTTGTTTGACGAACATGAGATCCTCCTTTAGAACGGCGCTTAAATTTAATACTTTTTGGTGCCGTTTTTCAATTTTTTTGGTAAGATTGAGCTTTGAGCAAGCCGGAGTACGAACAGGAGGAAAAATGAGGCCAGTCTTCATCGAGGCGCGGGACCTGCCCGACGCATGGTTCCAGTGCATTTACAGGATATTTGAAAATGAAGGCGTGCATGAATACATCATCGACCGGGGTTCATTCGAGGGGAATAAGCGCCGCGAATTCGATCTCGTGATGGTCCATATAAAATATCCGGGAACGATACCGCTCATCCCCGACATCCCTGCCGAGCTCGGGATCCCGGCACCGACATCGATGGACTATGTCGAAGAATACCTGCAGTACCTCATGACCGACAAAAAAGCCCCGAACGAGCTGTACACGTACGGAGAGCGGCTCACGAACCCGAAAGTGATCATCGATGGCCGGGAATATGCCTTCGGCATCAACCCCGTGGAGGAGGTCATCGATATCTACAAAAAGGGAAATTTTGGGACGAATCAGGCTATCATGGAGATCGGCATGCCATCCGACATAACAATCGAGGACCCCCCGTGCCTCAGGCTCATCGATACCCGGGTAACGGACGGGAAGCTGCATTTCGTTCTGTATTTTCGGAGCTGGGACCTCTGGGCCGGGTTCCCATCGAACCTTGCGGCTATTCAGCTTCTCAAAGAATATATGTGCCAGGAGATCGGCATCGAGGACGGTACCATCACCGCCGTGAGCAAGGGCCTTCACCTGTATGAATATACATTCGGTTTTGCGCTGCAGCGGCTCCGCAGGGACGCGCCGCCGGCCGGCACCTAGTTCTGGGCATGCAGGGACAGCACAGAATAGCGGTCCTTGATATTTTTCTGGATATCCACGGTATTGGAATCCTCTGTTATCTCAAACGTGTCGTATCTTTCCGACCGGGGATCGAGCATGGTTAAGACCACCGTCTTTCGGTCCGACGGGATCAATTCAAAAAATACCTTGTTGTTATACATAAAAACGATCCCGTAATGGCAGGGGATTATAGTGCCGTCCCTGCAGGAGTATGCCGCAAAGCTCAAAAGGTCATTCACAATTTCCCATAGTTTCGGAGAATTCAGCCGGTCAAGGTGATTGCCTACTGAAGCATGGTGCAGGTTGTGTGCAATATCCTGCTCCATGCTAAGGACCCGTGGTCTCTCCAGGTCGAGGAACCTTTCCTCGAGGTGATAGCTGAGGTCGACGATCTCGGGATATGTAAAGGATGGCCGGGACCAGAGCCCATCGAAGATATCCCCGGCATCTGTCCAGCCAAGGCGCGATTCGAGGTCGATGAACAGATTTTTCCTCAGTCTCCTGTCGAAAAAGCTCTCAATGCCGAGACGTTCCATCCTGCTGTCAACATAAAGGCTCCAGATCTGGTTATAACGGTCCCTTGTGACAGACTCCTTCTCTTCGTCGGGGGTCATGCGCGGGTTATAGAGAAAGGCGGGGTCGAGGACATCGGCGATATAAAGAAAGATGCGGTAGATGCGGCCGTAAAGAAAGGCGTCGTCCGTCCATATAAAGGTCTTTACATCGAGCGATCCCTTCTTGCGCTTGATTAGCGCCTTTTCAAGCCAGGGGGAATCGGTACCTTCTATTACGACATTATTAACGTTGTGTGCGATGCCTAGATTATTGATTATAGTTTGGACAAGGGCTTTTCGGGTTTGCACTTATTAGAATTCGCCTTCAAGGCTGTACAGCTCAAGAAGGAAGGTTTTGGCTTTCATCCATTTCGAATTCGCGCTTGCCGAAAAAGGGACGGCCTGAAGGTATTCGCTCAAGTATTTGCGTGCGCGTTCGGATTCATGACGCTTGGTGTAGATATAGCCGAGATAATAAAGGCTTGACTCATATGCCGCCGTATAGCGCGGGATAAGGTCGTTAAGGCCCTTCAGCTTGAGATAGAGCTGCT
This sequence comes from uncultured delta proteobacterium, assembly GCA_903872255.1. Taxonomy (GTDB): domain Bacteria; phylum Desulfobacterota; class Syntrophorhabdia; order Syntrophorhabdales; family Syntrophorhabdaceae; genus Delta-02. The sequence continues at coordinate 9,579 of CAIQJW010000106.1, forward strand.
CCTTGTCCTTGGTTGCGATAGCGGGATCGCTGACGGCCTTTTCGTACTGGCCCTTGATGAATTTCACGGTTGCGAGAACTTCTTTCGTGTATTCGTGGACCTTGAGGGATATCCTCAGGGATGCGTCGTATTCGTTCTTCTTGAGAAGCTCATCGACCTTCTTCTGGTTTGCCTGCAGGTTCGAATCGTTGATGACCCCGGCTTCTTTCTGCGGGACCGGTTTTGGCTTTTTTTCGGGTGCGGCATGAGCGGTCATGCCGAGAGCAAGGGGTAAAATGACCCCAACCATGAAAAACAAGAAACACGATGTCCTGCCGAACGTCCCCACGATATATTTCATACGATGTCTTTCCCCCCGAAGTGAAAGAAAAATGGCGGTGCAGAGATTTGAACTCCGGACACTGCGGATATGAGCCGCATGCTCTGACCACCTGAGCTACACCGCCTTGCAATCTGATATAAGCCATAATAGCCTTTAAAGTCAATAAGAAAACGGGTTATGGGTGATGGGTAATAGGTAATGGGAAAAACAAAAAACAGTCGATAATGGGCCTGGTTTTCCTATCACCTATTACCCATCACCCATAACCTATCTTCATTTTATTTTTAGGATCTTGTGGAGCTGAATGCCGAGGCGCCAGCGGGGGTGTGCAAGGCAGTAATCGATCGCATCCCGCAGATTTTCCGACCCGGCCGTCTCGTCGATCGGCTGGATGATGAGATGATCGAAGGCAAGATGCTCGAAAGACGAGGGATCAACGCCTCTCTGGGGATACAAAAGCTTCAATTCATTGCCTTTCGTTATAACACAACCTGCTCCGGCCTTCGGGCTTACCGTTATCCAGTCGATACCGGGGGGTATCGGCAGGGTACCGTTTGTCTCGATGGTGATCTCCCAGTTGCCGCGGTGGAGTTCGCGGATGAGCTCCACATCCGCCTGGAGAGCCGGTTCGCCTCCCGTTAGAACGGCGAAGCGGGGTGCGTCTTCAGGTTCTATGGAGGTCAGGCAGGCGCGCATCTCCGAGACGATATCGGAAGCGCGGGCATATTCGCCTCCGCCCGGGCCGTCGATCCCTGAAAAATCGGTATCGCAAAACGGGCACGCAAGGTTGCAGCCTGAGAATCTCACAAATACGGCGGGTCTCCCGGTATTGATTCCCTCACCCTGAAGTGAGTAAAAGATCTCTTTTATGCGGTATGTCATAGAAAGTATTCACCTATGCGTATTCAACGGGGTCTTTCAGCCCTGCCTCGTGAAATCCCTGAAGGCGAAGGAGGCACGCCTCGCATGACCCGCATGCCTTTCCTTCTTTCGACGGGTCATAGCATGTCGTTGTCAGAGAATAATCGACCCCGAGGGACATTCCTGTTTTGATTATCCGGGATTTCGCCATGGAAATGAGCGGTGCATGGATCGTGAATGACTGTCCTTCTACCCCGGCTTTCGTCGCGAGATTGGCGAGCCGTTCGAAGGCTGCGACAAATTCAGGCCTGCAGTCGGGGTAGCCGCTAAAGTCTATGGCGTTGACACCTATAAAAATGTCCCGCGCGTGGATGGATTCCGCGAAGGCAAGCGCAAATGACAGGAATATCGTGTTCCTTGCCGGGACGTATGTAACGGGGATATCCTTCGATATTTCCGACACATCCCTGCCCTTAGGCACCTCGATATTGTCGGTCAGGGCCGAAGCACCAAAGCTGCGCAGGTCGATATCAAGAATGACATGCCTCTTTACGCCCGTTGCCAGGGCGACCCCGGCTGCGGCCTCGACCTCCCTCGCATGCCTCTGGCCGTAGCGAAAGCTCAAGGCGTACAATTCGTACCCTTCGCTTCGCGCGATGGCGAGCGTTGTCGAAGAATCAAGGCCGCCGCTCAAAAGAACAACGGCTTTTTTTTGCACTGCGTCCATGCAAGGCCCCCTATTTCCTGAATATCGGGAAAAGGATCGACAGCATAATGCTGATCACGACCGGCATCTTTCCGATGGAAGGCATCATTTCCCGCCGTAGCGCTCCTTTTCGCTGAATATGCATCCGCAATACTGCTGACGGTACATGTTGAGCCGTTTCGATCCGTCGATCCCCTCCTGCCAGCCTTTCCTGAGATCGCGATACAGGAAAGGGACACCGTATGCCTGCGACAGTTCGCCGGCTATCGTCCTTATGTCTTCGTGGCGTTGATGCCTGCTGTAAAGAAGGGTGGTCGATACCCCGTCAAAATTATCCCGTGCCGCTTTTTGAAAGGTTTTTTCAAGACGCATCCGGTAGCAGAAAAGGCACCGGTCCTTACCGAGTTGAAGCGTGCCGGAAAGAAATGGTTCGAGGTCGTACGCTGCGTCCACGTTAAGGGGCAGCAGCATTATTTTTGCATATTCCTTAAGCGCCTCGAGCCTTTTTGAAAACTCGGTGTACGGCTGGATATTAGGGTTATAAAAATATCCGGAAAGGTCCGCTCCTTCGCCGCGAAATTCTTTGATCGTATATACACTGCACGGGGCGCAGCAGATGTGAAGCAAGACCCGCATATCACGAATGTCCATAGATATTATCGTACCCGCCTGTATTTGCTAATAGATTAACACCTTTGGCCCTGTTTTTCCACGCCTCATCCCGATACGCCGGTGCCTCTTAAAGATATTGCACTTATTCCGGTATATCTGATATCGTCAGGTAACGCCTTTAATTGCATTATATTCTGTGTCAGGAGGCTCAAGATGGTCAAATATATCATTTATATACTGCGCTGGATCGTGCTTGCCATACCGGGTGCGCTCTTTTTCAACAAGGTCAAGGAGATATTAGGGATCGAAAACGTCTATCTCGCCATGGTCATCAGCCAGGCTGTTATGGGCGCGATGGTCTATTTTTTGGACAAGCTCATTTTCACGACAGGCGCTATACCTGTCCCGTGGGATATAAAACCGCGCGGAGTCTGTACCGACTGCGGTCATGTCGGCAAGTGTTACCGGATGCAGGGCGAGAAATGCTGCGAGATGGAAAAAGAAGGCGGCAACTCCTTCCGTTGCGAGAAATGCGCATTGAAAAATCTCAAAGCTTCGGCTCATTAAACACATTGGTTTCTTATTTTCATTTGGTATATACTGTGCCCGTGAACTGCCGGCCTTAAGGTCATGCCGGGTGATTATCGTGTTTAAGGATTCTACACGGTTTCCAAGGAAGCGCAGGTATACGTATGGGAGATCAAAGTTCCCCAAAAACAGCAGCGATAGCAAGGTATATCGACCTCATCCTGGTCATCCTGGGCCAGGTTCTTATCCTCCTCCTTTTTTTTGTTGAAGACCTGACCGGATATCTTATCGTGCCCATCATGGCCCTCAATGCGACCGGTCTCGGGATCCGTGCAAAAAGGAACGGGCGCGGCGTGCTCCCCTTTGTTTTGCTTGGATGCTTTTTCCCCTTGATCGTGCCTGTCATTGCTATTGCCGTCATGATCTTCCGGAGCGGCAGGCGCCATATCGAAAGAAAACCCGTCGGCGTATATGGCCACATCGCGGTCGCGGCGATCATATTAGTGACCGGCGCGGTCCTCATGGATTCATTCAGCCTCGCCCTTGTTTGCACTATTGCGGGGATAATCTGGGCTATATCGGGCAAACAAGGAAGATATACCACTAAACAGAAACTGGTCCGCGTGGGTATCTATGCCATCGCATTCGCCATGGTCCTGGGGATGAAATCGGTGAATAACCGGATATCTCAGAAAAATGCCGGTACCATTATTGCTGCCTGCGAGAAATACCTCGAAAAGAACGGGGAATATCCGGGTTCCTTGAATGACCTCGTTCCCGTATTCCTGTCACGGGTCCCTTCGGCGCGGTATACATTGATATCGGGGGGCTTCCGGTATTACAGGATGAGTGGGCAGACCGGGAACAATTATCGCCTGATGTATGTCTACGAGGCGCCGTTTGCCAGAAATGTCTATGTCTCTGCAGAAAAGAAATGGCGCAGCATTGATTGAAGCCTGTAATATTTCGGGCTAAAAGCCGATGATACCTGGATCAAGCGGGGAAAATGCGTGATACTTGAAAAGAGGTCGTCACAGATAGCGCTTATCATCAGTGTTTCCTTTGCCCTTATGATGAGCAAGATCGACAGCTCCATCGTAAACATATCCCTTCCGGTCATATCCCGGGAATTTAACATAACCACAAGCCAGGCCTCGTGGATCGTAATATCCTATCTCCTTATATTGACATGCACGCTTCTGCTTTTCGGAAAGGTATGCGATCTTGTCAATATAAAGAAATTTTTCATCGCCGGGTATGCGATATTTGTCCTGGGTTCACTCTTTTGCGGATTATCCCCCAACCTGCCGGCCCTCGTAGCATCGCGGGTTGTTCAGGCCTTGGGCGGCGCTGTCCTCAATATCGGCGCATATGCGATAATCTCCAGGTTTCTCCCGCGAACGGGTATCGGCTGGGCATTCGGGATATTAACAGCGGTCAATTCCGCAGGGGTATCCATCGGTGCCCCCTTGGGCGGGTTCATAACAGTCCATCTTTCATGGAAATGGATATTTTTTATCAATATCCCGATCGGTATTGCAGCAATATTCCAGGTGATAAAAGCAGTTCCGAACGATGATGCAGACAGAAAGCATATGCGGATCGATTATGCGGGAGCGGTGTTCAGCATGCTTTCCCTCTTAAGCCTCCTCATGGCCCTTAACCTTGGCGGTGAACTTGGCTGGTTCTCGGTGCCGATCGTTCTTTTCTTCGTGGGGTTTACTGTTTTTGGCTTCCTCTTTATTTTTACGGAAAGACATGCCAGGGAGCCTCTCGTTCACCTCGAGATATTTGCTGACAGAAGCTTTCTCCTCACTATCTGCGCAACGGTCAGCGCCCTTATGATATTGAGCGGGACAGGGTTCATCCTGCCGTTCTACCTGGAGCTGGCAAAGGGGATGACGGCCGATAAGGTAGGCCTTTTCATCCTCATTTATACCAGTGTCTTTGCTCTCGTGTCCTCAGTTTTCGCGGGCAGGCTCTCAGACAGGATCATGCCCGCGAAAATATGCGCGGCCGCGATCTTCAGCGTTGCCCTTTCGTCCCTGTTCCTTGCTTTTATCCTCGGCGTGCCCGGATATGTATTCCTGGTCATTTCGATGATGTGGATGGGCGCGTCCCTCGGATTTTTTATGCCGTCCAACAACAACCAGATTATGGGCCATGCAACCCTTAAGACGCAGGGAGAGGTTTCGGGGATTATGAACACGTCGGTAAATTTGAGCTTTACGCTCGGGATATGCCTCTTTGAGACCATCTTCTCCTTGCAGAAAAGCGTGATCACGGGCAGCCGGAACGCATTTATATTCGGCTCGGCAAGCTGCCTTGCGGCAACGCTGCTTTCGCTCGCATCCATCAGGGCAAAAAAAGCCTCTTGATACCCGGCCGCCCCGTATTATAAATTCCCTGTATGATCTCAGGTCCGATGCAAACATACGGGGGAACTTTTCCGGCCCCGGATTGTCAAAGATATTAAGGAACGATGAGACAAAAATGTAAAGGAGAGAAAAAATGAACCGGTTGTTCACTGCATTTACAGTAATGATCATGATCGCCGTACTGGGTGTTTCTTTCCCGGCATTGTCCGGTTTGGCTGCAGCACCCTATAAGAGTGTTACGGACGGCAACACGGACCTGGCTGTCGACCTCTATCGCGAGCTTGGCAAAGTTGAGGGGAATATGTTCTTCTCGCCGTTCAGTATTTCTTCCGCGCTTGCCATGACGTATGCAGGCGCCCGGGGGGACACGGCCGAGCAGATGAAGGAGGCCCTTCATTTTCAATTGGAGCAGTCAGGATTAAATTCGTCTTTCAGGAGCCTCAATCAAAGGCTGGCCCTGACGGCCGAGAGGTCAGATCAGAAGCTGACGATTGCCAATGCGCTCGTGCTTACAAAGGGCAGGGTAAGCGATAAATATGAGAAGATCCTTAAGACATATTACGACGCGGAGATCTTCGGCGGCGACCTCGGCGCTATCAACGGATGGGTGAAACGAAAGACCGAGGGCAGGATCGATACCATCCTGGAGCAGCTTTCGGCGAATTCCGTCTGCGTCATCCTGAACGCGATATACTTCAAGGGCACCTGGGACGCACAATTCGATAAGAAGAGCACCCGGGACGCACCTTTCAATATCTCGGCCGATAAACAGGTAAACGTTCCCCTCATGCATAGGAAAGATAACTACAAGTTGCTCGAGCAGGAAAATATTCAGGTTATCTCATTGCCGTACAAGGGAAAGGAGCTGTCGATGGTCGTGTTTCTTCCCGGTCAAGCCGATGGCCTTGCCGCTATCGAGGAACAATTGAAGGCAAAGGATATCAGGGAACTGATGGTAAAATTGGACAAGCAGCCCGACCGGAACGTGTCCGTCTATTTTCCCAGGTTCACGACGGCATCCAAATATGATCTTGTAGGGCCATTCCAGACAATGGGGATGAAGGATGCGTTTTCCACCCGGGCCGATTTTACCGGTATGGGATGGCAGAAGGGATACATCTGGATAGGGCAGATAAAACACAGGGCATTCGTCGAGGTAAATGAAGAGGGTACCGAGGCGGCTGCGGCGACGGCCGTCGAAATGGTAACGAAGGCGATGCCTGCCCGGGAATTAATATTTCGTGCCGACCACCCGTTCCTGTTCCTTATCCGCGATAACCAAACGGGCACTATCCTTTTCATGGGAAGGATGGCAAACCCGGCGTAATGGTGTTTACGCAGATGGACGGCAGTGTTATAACAAGAATGTAAATTGAAATACATTGCATTAAATCATTCCAGGAGGTTTATTGTTATGACCGCACCACGTAATCACATCTTCCCGTTATTCGTACTCATCCTCGGCATCATGCTCCTGGCGGGTTTTGCTGCAGAGGCTGCCCCCAAGGCCAAACCTGTTCCCGTCGATCAGTACAAAGAGATCGCAAAGACCATGACGCACAGCTTTGCGGCAGGCCTTGGAAGTGCTCTCGCCAATGTCAAGAACGACAAGGAGCGCATCGATCTTATCCGGTCATTTATCGATCCCGTCCGTTTTTTCCCGGATAATTCCGGCTATTTTTATGTATATGACTCAAAGTGCGTCAATATCGCCCACGCAACACAAAAAGATCTTCAGGGCAAGAATCTCTATGATTACAAGGATACAAAAGGAAAACTGGTCATTCAGGCCCTCCTTGAAGCTGCAAAAAAGGGAGGCGGTCTTGTCGATTTTTACTGGGTAAAACCGGGGACAAAGAATGAGATGCCGAAACTGGGGTACGTCGAACCGATCCCGGGGACGGATTATTTTATAGGTACGGGAGTCTATCTGCCCTAATAGTATGTCCCGGTATGATTTCCCGCTTGTTTATTTGAGGCTCGTTGCCAAGATTACCGTGGAGAGAGTCTTTTAGGGGAGGGGCCCAGTTTTCGGCGATTACCGGTATGATGGTAACCCTGCCCTGGACTATAAACAAAAATGGAATAAGAATAGTACGTGGAGCGTGAAAATGCCGAGAAAGAAAAACAAGATCGAAACATTTTTGGGGGCCGTGCGCATCGCGAAGGCGATATCCACACTTGCGGTCATTGTCGTGCCGGTCGCGACGACGGTCGGCATGATAGCGGGTTATGGCGTGTATTCGCTCGTGAGGCATATGCGCAAAACAAAATGACGCGTATTTGCCGGCCGCATGTGATCAGGGTAAAGATCTTAGGCCGGGCGTCCCCCGGCATCATTTGAAAAAAAAAGGGTTTTGGTGTAGATTGTCGTCAGTTCCTGCCCGTGGCGGCAAATCTCGACAAGGTGATCGCGGTCGCACATCTCGATATAATTTACGGAAGATACGAAAATAATATTTCGGTTGGTCTTTATCAGGACCCGGTATCGTTCGTTCACCGCTTCAGCAGTAATGCTGATCGTGAGATAGCGGGTTTTATCGCCGCGCAGTTCGCCTACGGGAAGATCGAACTGTTCATGGGCTTTCTGGAGAAGCTCTTTGGCCTGATGAAAGACGGCCCCGTCCGTTTCGTTGAAGACGGGCATTGGGAAGGCCTGAATGATCTCTATTATCGCTTTCATAAGGCCGGTGACCTCATAATGCTCTTCGAGGTGCTTAAGAGGATCCTCAAAGATCACGGTACGTTCGGAGCTATGTTCCGTTCGCTTTATGACGGGAATACGCAGAAGGCGATATGGCGTGTCAGGGAGAAGTACTTGCCTGACACGGAACAGCTGTTATTCTTCTTTCCGAAGGCCGGTTCAGCCGGAGCGCAGAAAAGATGGAACATGTACCTTCGCTGGATGGTAAGAAAAGACGCCGTCGATCTGGGCATTTGGGATTTTATCGATCCCGCCGATCTCACGATGCCGCTCGATACGCATATATATAAGATAGGAAAGTGCCGTGGCTGGATCACCGTGAATACGCCTTCCTTCCGGGCGGCGCGGCAGGTAACCGAGGCTTTGAAAAAATATAGTCCGTCGGACCCGCTCAAATATGATTTTTTTCTGTGCCACGGTGTCGGTATCTCTGCGGGGTGCACGGGGAAACGAACTCAAAGATGCAAGGAGAAGTGCGCTGTTTATGACATTTAAGATAATTAGCCTCGGGTGCCCGAAGAATCTCACAGAATCGGAATACATATGCCAGAAACTGTGTGCCGCCGGGCACACCAAGGGCGATGACGGGGATACAGTTATAATCAACACCTGTGCTTTTATTGCAGAAGCAACCCGGGAATCCATAGAAACGATCCTCGAAGCTGCAAAAGACGACACAAAGAAGATCATCGTCACAGGATGTCTTGTCGAGCGCTATCGCAATGATCTCGTCAATCTTCTCCCCGAGGTGCATTCCTTTATCGGGAGAACGCATTATGCCGATGTTGGTGCAATTATCGATCGTCCTGGTTTTTATCACCGGGAAGGCGTCTTTTCAGAAACGTTCCCCCGGCTGGTCCTGACGCCTCGTCCGAGCAGTTATCTCAAGATACAGGAGGGATGCAACAATCGTTGCAATTATTGCACGATACCATCCATCAGGGGAGGCCTCACGACGAGGCCGGCCCGGGATGTCCTGGAAGAGTTTCGCTGGCTCCTCGAGATGGGTTACCGCGAAATAAATATCATCGGCCAGGATATTACCTCCTACGGCGTGGACAGGGACCGGAACGAAACACTCGCCGGCCTCGTCAGGGCATTGCTTGATGAGACAGGCGACTTCTATCTGAGATTGCTTTACATGCATCCCAAAGGCGTTACCGGCGAACTTATCGATATCATGCAGAGCGACCCACGGATAATCCCCTATTTAGACGTTCCCATTCAGCACTCCGAAGACCGGATCCTCACGCTCATGGGCAGAGGGCACACAAAGGCGTACCTGGAAGATATCCTGGGCATGATGCGCGAGAGTATACCGCATGCGGTGTTGAGAACGTCGATCATCGTTGGCTTTCCTTCAGAAACAGATGAAGAGTTTGAAAATCTTCTGTCTTTTCTGGGAGACCATCAATTTGATATGCTAGGTGCATTCAGATATGCGCGGGAAAAAGGCACACCGTCATATAAGCTCAAAGGACAGATCACCAATAAGGTCAAGAACCTGCGATATATCCGGCTTATGGAGATCCAGAAGGAGATATCGCGCATCAGACTTTCCCGGCTTAAAGGACAAACCGTCAAGATAATCGTGGAAAATGATACCGAAGACCCGAAGACCGGCCGCATGCTTCTTCAGGCCCCGGACATTGACGGCATCGCATTTATTAAGGGAAGATGCCGCGCCGGTGATATATGTGACGCAAAGGTTTTGAAAACACTTGATTATGATGTCGTAGTGGAAGTATAGAAATATATCGCCAAAAATTGAGGAAAAAATGGAACCCATAAACGAGCTGTATGCGGTGCGCAAGGAAAAAGAAAAATATCTGAAAGAACAGGGTATCGAAACATACCCGCAGGACCGCGGGCCATATATTACGTCACAGGACGTTGAACACCGGTTCGGCGGTCTTAATGCCGAGGAATTGGAAAAGAGCGAAGAGAGGGTCGCCATAGCGGGACGCATCATGGCATTTCGGGATTTCGGCAAGAGCTCATTCATTCACATACAGGATAGAAAAGGCAAGATACAGGCATATGTCCGCAAGGACATCCTGAAAAGCCCGGGGTACGATATCTTCAAGAAGTTCGACATATGCGATATCGTCGGTCTTGAAGGAAGGCTATTCAAGACAAAGACGGGCGAATTGACGGTGCTCGCCGACACGATGAAGCTGCTCACGAAATCCTTGCGGCCACTCCCCGAGAAATGGCACGGCCTTAAAGATGTCGAGGAACGGTATCGCAAGCGCTATCTCGACCTTATCGTCAATGACAAAGTGAGAGATGTATTTACGGCCCGGGCACGGATCATAGACTATATCCGGCGTTATTTTGTCGAGAGGGATTTTATCGAGGTTGAAACCCCGATGATGCAGGTCATCCCCGGAGGGGCAACGGCCAAACCCTTTGTCACCCATCATAACGCGATGGGAATGGACCTTTATCTCAGGATAGCCCCCGAGCTTTATCTCAAGCGGCTCGTTGTCGGCGGGTTCGAACGGGTTTTCGAGATAAACCGCAATTTTCGCAATGAGGGCATATCTGTCCGCCATAACCCGGAATTTACAATGCTTGAATACTACCAGGCGTATGCGACATACGAGGATCTGATGGCGCTGACCGAGGACATGGTATCGTCTCTCGTAAAGGAGCTTTTCGGGACGTATGTCATTACATATGGCGGGCAGGAAATAGACTATACGCCGCCATGGAAAAAGATCACAATGGCTGATGCGATGGCGGAGTTCGGCAACTTTGACCTAAGCGTTCTCAATGACCCCGCACGGCTTCAAGCCTATGCGAAAAACCTCGGGATCGAGGGGGCCGATAAGGAGTCACGGGGTAAATTGATCACGAAGATATTCGAGGAACTGTGCGAAAAGAA
>CAIQJW010000107.1 GCA_903872255.1 uncultured delta proteobacterium
CTCTTTTCCTTTCAACCGGGTTTTGTCTTTGAATAAACTTTCCCCAAGAAATGATTCGGATAGCACCCCGATAAGGTCCGAAGCGGCGCGGGGGGTGAAGATACCGTTATATGCACCTGTGGGTATTTGGCGTGCATTTAACAGCGATATCACTTTCCCGGCGATTTCGAGTCCCATCCCTTTGGCATCGATGCCCCTTAAGGTATGAGACCACCGCCAATCATACCAGGAAACCTCGTCGCTGCCATCACCTGCTACTGCCAGGGCGGAATATACAAAGAGGCTGCTCCGTCCTGTTGCACTCAGCCCGTTGGAATTTGCGATGGAAGCAGTGACTTCCACCTCTTGAAATTCACAATTCCTCACAGCCTTGATGCGGCCGTCATATTTCCGGATCGTTTCTTCCATTTCCAAAAGGATGGACCGCTTTTCATCGTCGTGCACGGCAAGCCCGGATGCATCGTACAAGCTTCCTGTCGGATACTCACCGGAAAGCCCGCTGAAAACCATGTCCTCATCAATTTCCATAACGGGCAGCAGCGCCCGGGCATTCGCTGTGAGTTTTGCTGCCGGATCATCGCGGTCATAGGTGTAGCAAAAAACCGGACGTGATCCTTTAATGGCGCGCAGGGCGTAGCCCTCTTCCTCTTTATACTCGGCCGAACAGATCTCCCCATCCCTGGCTTCGATCTTGTTTCCTTTCTCGTTAAGATAGAAAAGTTCATATTGATCGAACGCGCATGATATTTTGTCGATAAGATCTTTCATTCGTTCACCCTCATTCTTTTATAGGTTCAATTATATATATTAAAGCGGGCGCTGGCAAGATTGGGGAATTGGAGGCTGCGCAATTACCCCCACCCCGTGCAGCTTTGTTTTGAAAGTCAACTTTTATTAGGCTTGTAACCATACTTGACAAATTATCCGAATATTTGTTAAGTATACTTACATGATAGACAGGCCGTTCTGGATTGACCGCATTGAAGAAAGCTGGAAAGAAGCGCCCATAGTATGGCTCGCCGGCGTTCGAAGGGTAGGAAAGACGACTCTTGTTCAGAGCTTTGGCGCAGACCGGACCCTCTATATCAATTGCGACCTTCCGTCATCGTCTGCCATGGTGGCCGATCCTGAGCTATTTTACCGTAATTGTGACAAGTCTGTCGTTATTTTCGATGAGGTCCACCGTCTTGTGGACCCCAGCATGGTCCTTAAGATCGGGGCCGATGTCTTTCCCCATTTAAAGATCATTGCAACAGGTTCTTCGACGCTTGCCGCAAGCAAAAAATTCAAGGACACTCTGACCGGGAGGAAGCGCCTTGTTCATCTCACGCCCGTACTCTGGGATGAGCTGCCCGCATTTGGAGCATCCATCACCCGGCGTCTTTACCACGGAGGCCTGCCCCAGCCTCTTCTTGCCGACACAAAACCAATGGGCTTTTACCGTGAATGGATGGATTCCTTTTTTGCACGTGATATCCAACAATTATTTGCCTTCCGGGATTCCGGTAAATTCAATATGCTCTTTGAATATCTTTTAAGGCAAAGCGGCGGGCAGTTCGAGATCACCAAGGCGTCGAGCGCTCTCGGGATCAGCCGCCCGACTATCACCGATCACTTAAAAGCGCTCGAAACGACACAGGCCGTGACCGTTGTCCGGCCATTCCACGGAAGAGGACAGAAAGAACTAATCAAAATGTCCAAAATTTATGGTTTCGATTCGGGTTTTGTAAGCTTCGCAAGGGGGTGGGACCCTCTGCGGCAGGGTGATTACGGTTCCTTATGGGAGCATGTCGTTCTCGAGTATCTTGAGACACATGTCCATGACGCGCCAATACAATATTGGAGAATGGCCGACGATAGTGAAATTGATTTCATAATTACCCGAACGCGGGATGAGGTAGACGCTATCGAATGCAAATGGTCGCCAGACCAATTCGAACCCTCAGGCCTAAAGCTGTTTCGGACCCTGTATCCGAAAGGCAGCAATTATATTATCTCCCCGGTTTCCGATACCGGTTATGCAAAGCGCATTTCCGGCATTGAAGTCTGGGTGTGCAATCCGGCAGGATGGCGTCAAAAGTCGAACCCGGACAGCCACCTTCGGTTGTAGTTTAAGGTTTCAAATTTCAGGCGATATTCATCATAGATCAATTCAAAATAAAAACCCGATTCTCCAAAAAGAAAAGTCGGGTTATAGGTGTCTTTTAGAGCCCTTGACAACTTCCAGAAGAGCTAACGTACACGAATACGAACTGTCACCGGTAGAATTGAACGTTGAAGGTGTCGGTGAGTTATGTGACATCGTTGATTATCTGTTTGACCCCGCTCAGCAATCCAGGCAAATCATCACGAACGACTTTCCAGACAATTCCGAGATCAACACCAAATTACTCGTGTATCAGCAGGTTTCTAAAATCCTTAATGTCCTGCCACTCAACATCACGATGCCTGCTTTTCAACTCATCGGGAAGTTTTCCTACTGCTTCGCCGATCACCTCAAGCTCCCTGATCACGGCCGAACAGGTCCTTCGATCGGCGCGAAATTCCTCAAAGGACATTTCCCGGGTAAATTCTACTATGGCGTTACCTGATTCCAAAATATCCGCAAGATAGAGGTTCGGATTTCGATCATACATAGACGATATGCTTTTGTACGCTCTCTCTGATCACGGGTTTCAGGGCGTTCTCAAAACCCAGGTCTATCCTTCTCGACATCTCTTTTTCCAGAAGTCTTTTCAGCCCCAGAAAACTGTGAATGTTCTTTCTGTTCTCTTCCATTTCCACAACAATATCTATATCGCTTGAAGCGGTGAAATCACCCTTGACCAGACTACCAAAGATACCGATGCGGACAACTCCAAACGATTCGTACAAAAATTGTTTGCGTTTCTGCAGATGATCGACAACGTGTTTTAGAGAAATGTTCTCCATATTTATATCCTGTTAAATATATACATTATTTGCCGATCTAATGCAAAGGGCGAAGGGCTAACGGCGAAAGGCTAACGGAAAAGACCTTTTTTCAGGAAACAAGATGGTCTCATGTCGTTCTCGAATATCTTGAGACATGTCCATGACGCGCCAATACAATATTGGAGAATGGCTGGCGATAGGGAAATTGATTTCATAATTTCCCGAACGCGGGATGAGGTAGACGCTATCGAATGCAA
>CAIQJW010000108.1 GCA_903872255.1 uncultured delta proteobacterium
AATTATAAAAGAAACCAGGCCCAACCGGAAATATCAAGTGCAGATACGCGGCAGGCCTTTGAATCGCATCATTCCGCCACACTGATCGACGTCCGCGAGCAATGGGAACTAAGACGCGGAATTATTGCCCTTTGTGCGGCGCTAGACCGACGATTGAGGCGGAACTTCAGGAGTGTCCGCGCTTCATGCTGTTATCCGGTGGTTAAGGCTACAGGTATGGGGTAATTAACATAAGATCTTTGGACTTGTTGTCGATTTTGATGTAATTTAATAGTGCAATGGCACGACAAATACCCTTTAAAAATGATCTTTATGTTGTTTCCTCGTCTGTCGCAGAACTTAAGAAAGCGATCGATGACGGTGCCGCAATCGTTCAGCTTCGTGACAAAACGAGCGATGAAAAGACTGTCCTCGAAAAAGCCCGCGAGATCGTAGAATACAAAAAACTGAAAGATTTTGTCTTTATCCTGAACGATGACCCTCATCTGGCCGTGAGGGCCGGGGCCGACGGTGTCCACGTAGGCCAGGATATGTCTACGGGGGATGCGCGTGCGACCGTCGGCCGGGATATGATCGTCGGGAAAACAACGCACAACCTCGAACAGGGCAGGCAGGCAATTGAGGACGGCGCCGATTATATATCTACCGGCCCCGTCTATCCCACACCAACGAAACCTGGAAGGCCCGCGGTCGGTCTCGAATATGTCAGGGAAGCGGCTGAGGGTCTCGACATACCCGCCGTCGCCATCGGCGGCATCGACCTTGACAACATCGACGATGTCCTGTCGGCCGGCGCTAAAACGATCGGAGTCGTACGGGCATGTACCGACGCACCGGAATTATTAAAACGGATCAAGAAGGTAGCAAAATGAAGATAACAGTAAACGGCAGGTCAACGGATATCACGGAAGGCATGGACCTTAACCGGCTTGTCCATTCCGGCAAGACAAATCCCGAGAGGGTGATCCTTGTCCTTAATGACGGTGTCGTAAAAAGCGATCAGTGGTCTTTGACGGTCCTCACCGAAGGCGACCGCGTTGAAATGGTGTCCTTTGTGGGAGGGGGTTGACATGGATGACAAATTATTAATTGCCGGCAGGGAATTCACAAGCCGGTTCTTTCTCGGGACCGGAAAATTCGGAAACAAATCGGCCATGAAAGAGGCTATCATCGCGTCAGGTTCCCAGCTCGTGACGGTTGCCCTGCGCAGGATCGATCTCGAAGATACTGACGAGAATATTCTTTCTTTCATCCCTGAAAATACCACGATCATGGTAAATACGTCCGGTGCACGAAATTCTGATGAGGCGGTTCGGATAGCCCGCATCGCGCGGGACGCCGGTTATGGCGACTGGATCAAGATAGAGGTAATTAACGACAGCCGGTATCTCCTGCCCGATAACCAGGAGACGATAAAGGCCGCGAAGATATTGTCCTCCGAAGGCTTCGTCGTTCTGCCGTACATGAGCCCGGACCTGTATGTCGCGAAGGCGCTTGTCGATGCCGGCGCCGCAGCGGTCATGCCCTTAGGTTCCCTTATCGGTTCCAACCAGGGCTTGAAAATGCGTGCGCTCATCGAGGTACTCATAGAAGAAATTACCGAAGTGCCTATCGTGGTTGACGCCGGCATCGGGAGACCATCGCACGCCGCCGAGGCCATGGAGATCGGAGCGGACGCGGTGCTTGCGAATACGGCCGTTGCCGATGCCGAGGACCCGCCTCTTATGGCCCAGGCTTTCGCAAAAGGCGTTGAGGCAGGAAGAATGGCATATCTCGCCAGGATGGGGCAACAAAGGGCCACGGCCCGCGCATCATCACCTCTTACGGGGTTCCTTTACGATGAATAAGTGCCTGTCCGGAATTGACCTTGCGCATCTGACCATTGACGATGTCCGCCGTATATTTTCCCATGATGACAGGGGTCTGCTCGAAGAAATGGCGCACGCCGCGCGTGAGCTGACGCGGCGTCAGTTTGGCCGGGCAATCAGCCTGTATGCCCCTCTCTATATAGCCAATTACTGCGAAAATGAGTGCGTCTATTGCGGCTTTCACGCATCGTCGAAGATCATTCCCCGCAGCAAGCTCACCATGGATGAGATCGACAGGGAATGCGCCGCCCTTGCCGCAACCGGGATACGCAGCTGCCTTATCCTGACGGGCGAGTCGCGCTTTCATTCATCGCCGCAATGTATACGGGATGCATGCGTAATCGCCGGCCGGTATTTCCCTTACGTAGCGATCGAGGTTTACCCCCTAGAGGAAGACGAATATCGGGACCTTTATCGGGCAGGTGTTGACGGCGTGACGCTCTATCAGGAGACATATGACCGTGCCCGGTACGATGAACTTCACCTCGCCGGCCCGAAAAAGGTCTACGATTATCGTGTCGAGGCGCCGGACCGCGTAGCGCGCTCCGGAGTGCGCCACATATCGATGGGTGTCCTGCTCGGCCTTACCGATTGGCGGCAGGACATCATAGCCCTTTTTCAGCACGTCCGGCACCTGGAAAGGACATATCCGGGCGTCGAGTTCGGGCTTGCATTCCCCCGCCTAAGGCGCGTTGCCGACGACGAGCATCGTTACATCGAAGTCACGGATAAGGAAATGCTGAAGATAATGTGTGCGGCAAGATTATTCTTCCCCCGTGCCGGGATCAGTATGTCGACCAGAGAAACGCCGGCTTTCAGGGACCGCATAATCGAATTCGGAGTCACAAAAATGTCCGCCGGTTCTTCAACCCGCGTAGGCGGATACGTCGAAGGTGCATCGGATTATGATGACGGCCAATTCCAGGTTTTCGACCCGCGAACCTTCGACGAGGTCAAGGCAATGCTTATAGCCAAAGACTTCGATCCGGTAGTTACGGATTGGCGGAATATAGTAAATAGCTGATCAGATCGTAAAACGTAAAGTGTAAAGTGTAAAAACCTCGACTAAACGCAATCCGATTAAGATCTTTGATTCGCGCCACGCCTTGGGTATTAAACAGCTTACGTTTCACGATTTACGATTTACGAGGTTCTATGCCCGACTCATCCCGCCTTCTCAATCCTGTTTCCATGATCGTCCTTACCGGGGGGCCTTGTTCCGGCAAGAGCTCATCGCTTGCGTATCTTACGGAAAGGCTTTCAGACCGTGGTTTTACGGTCTTTGTTGTCCCGGAGACCGCGACGCTTATTACAGGCAACGGAATTGACCGCCGTAAGATGGATAAGCCGGGGCAGATCGTCGTATTCGAAGAGGCGATATTCGACATGCAGGTCTCGTTCGAGGATACCTATAAACAGGCCGTTTCACGGATATTCCCCGAGCGCCGGAAGGTCATACTCCTTGACAGGGGCATTATGGATATACGGGCATTTCTGACGGACGATGTCTTTAACGGGATCCTGAAAAAGAAAGGCATGACCCGTGCCGCTATCCGTCACAGGTATGATGGGATAATCCACCTCGTCACGGCCGCCGACGGGGCCCTGGAGTATTATACGGGCGAGAACAACTCGGCACGTCTCGAGACGCCGGAAGAAGCCCTGCGGATAGACTTGAGGACCCAGGAAAGCTGGCTCGGCCATCCCCGCTTCAAAATAATCGACAACAGCACCGATTTTGAGGGAAAGATACGCCGGACGTTCTCTGCGATCGCGGCCATGATAGGTATCCCCGATGTGCCTCCAATTCAGGAAAAATACATTGTCCGGCAGATCGATATAACGAGCCTTCCCCCCCATCAAAGGCTTGATATTGAACAGATCTATCTGCGCACAAAAGACAAGGGGGCCGAGATCAGGATACGCAGGCGGGGCCAGGACGGGATCAATTTTTATTTTCTGGCGCGTACACGGGTCGCAGGAGATAACCAGTCTGTCGAAGAAGAAGAATTGATACCCGAACAGGAATATACCAACCTGATGCGGCTGAAGGACCAGAAGACACAGGTCCTGTCAAAAGACCGGATATGCTTTCTCTGGAACAATAAATACTTCGAGATTGACAAATACAGTGGCAAACACGAAGGGCTTATCATCCTTCGGGCCGAATCCCCGGACACGGACGGAAAAGCCCCGTCCAATGTTCCCCCTTTCATCACGGTCGGAAAAAGGATTACCGACGACCCGCGCTACAGCGACAGAAACCTCGCCCAAAAAAAATAGGCCAGCAACACGAAACCTGATCTCTTCTACACATCTCATTCTTGACCGCTTATTCAACCTTGAACGTTGAACCTTGAACGTTGAACTTTTTTTTCAGCCTAAGGTTGCAAGATTGCGGGAAAACGTATTATCTTTAAAGCTATGACCGCAATACAATCCGGAAAAGGGACCATCGGTTTCACGACAACTGTCCCCGTTGAACTTATTTTTGCTGCAGGATACGAACCCTGCGACCTCAATAACATATTCGTCAACGACCCGGATCCCCAGCGTTTCATCGACCGCGCCGAGTATGATGGTTTTCCGAAGGGCATGTGCAGCTGGATCAAGGGCATCTACGGCGTTATCATGGAACACGAGATGGCCGGTGTCATTACCGTCATGGAGGGCGATTGCAGCAATACGCAGGCACTCGCCGAGATCCTGCGCTACAGGGGAATGCGCACGATACCCTTTTCATTCCCCTATGACCGCGACGGCAAGGTCCTGTCGCGCGAGATAGAAAAACTAAAAAAAGAACTCGGGGCGGACAGGGCATCCATCATTGAAGTCGAAAGGCAGATCGATATCACACGATCGAAGCTTTCAGAGATAGACACGATGACATGGAGCGAACGGAACGTGACGGGCGGCGAGAACCACCTCTGGCTTGTCCGTTCCTCGGATATGCTCGGAAATATCATGGAGTATTCCGAAGCTGCGGGTAATTTTATAGCCGATGCACGGAAAAGGGAAAGGATGCAGGGAATAGCCCTCGGGTATATCGGTGTGCCGCCTATCATGACCGGGCTTTACGAATTCATCGAGAGCGTCGGAGGGCATGTCGTATATAACGAGACCCAGCGGCAGTTTTCGATACCTTGCGCGGCCCCCGATATGGTTGAGCGCTACCTTCTCTACACGTACCCGTACGGGATCTTCACCCGTCTTGATGATATAAACAGGGAAATTGAGAGGCGCGGGATAAAGGGGATAATCCATTATGTCCAGGCATTCTGCTTCAGGGCCATCGAGGACGTTATTCTGCGTGATACCATACCCGTTCCTATTCTGACGATCGAGGGAGATCTGCCGAAGGCCCTGGACGCCCGGACAAAGATGCGCATCGAAGCATTCATAGAAATGCTTGAGGGAAGGCAGGATTGAATAAGATACCGCAGGATCAGGGCATTTTCGAAGAACGGACAAGAAAGTATATAATCGACCGCTCTGCCATAGGTTTTTTCAAATCAATCCTGGAATCGTACGAGGATGTCGCCATATTTTCCGTGCTTGACGGCGACCGCGGCCTGATAGAGCTTATTTATCCGGCGTGTTTCGAGGACGATGTCCGGGGCATTATCGCCGATATGATACACTATGGAATAGGATTCAGGGAGGTCCCCGATGTTCAATGAAAGAAAGATACTTGAAGCGCTCATGGACCGCTCGGGCGCGTATGCCGATATATATGTCGACACACGGAGCTACACCTTTATCCAGCTTGAATCGGGGAAAGTCGAAAAATTGGAGCAGGGCGAAGATGCCGGTGTGGGACTGAGGGTCATTGACCCCTGGAAAACATATTATGCCTCGACAAACTCCTTCGAAGAGGCACACCTCGCCTCACTTGCGCAGAAATTGTCCGGATATACCGGTTTGAGGAAAGGCGGGGCAGTCCCGATATCTGACGAAGAGACGCGGTCTTCGTATCCTTTTGCGATCTGCCGTGATCCCGGGGATGTTGACGTCAGGGACAAGCTTGCACTGGTAAGGAATTTCGAGGCGAAGGTCCGTTCGATGGAACCGCGGATCATACAGGTCCGCATCATGTACCGGGACACGCGCCAGGAAGTCACGATAGTGACGACGGATAAAGGTTCAAAGCTCGACAGCCGCATGCAGGTTGTATTCACGGTCCTCGCCGTGGGGCGTGACGGCTCCGGGATGCAGACGTCATACGAGGCTGCCGGGGGCTTCTACGGATTCGAGTACTTTACGGATGAGGTCATGGGATCGCTTGCGGAAAAGACGGTGAGGCGCTTATCCGGCCTCCTTGCGGCACGCGAAGCACCGAGCGGAATGAAAACGGTCGTTCTTGCATCGGAAGCGGGCGGCACCATGATCCACGAGGCGATAGGCCATGGGCTTGAAGCGGATCTTGCGATGGAAGGGCTTTCCTGTTACAAGGGACTTCTCGGGCTTGAGATCGCATCGCCCCTCGTAAGCGTTGTTGACGATGCAACGATCCCCCACATGCGCGGCACGTATGCCTTCGACGACGAAGGGACCCCGTCTCAACGGACGGTCCTTGTCGAGGATGGAGTTCTTAAGAATTATCTCTTCGACCGGTTCCACGCCATGAAGCATTCGATGCCGTCGACAGGCAACGGCAGGCGTGAATCATACAGGTTCAGGCCGATACCGCGCATGAGCAACACGATGATCCTACCGGGAAAACATGATCCCGGCGAAATTCTGGCCTCTGTCGATGATGGGGTTTTTGTCGTCAAGATGGGCGGTGGGCAGGTCGACACGGTACGGGGAGATTTCGTCTTCGAAATATCGGAAGGATATTTGATCGAAAAAGGCGCTGTCGGCCCGATGATAAAGAACGCGACAATGATGGGGAACGGGTTGAAGGTATTGAAGGACATCGACATGGTGGGAAGCGACCTTGGTTTCGGGATAGGCACGTGCGGAAAGGACGGGCAGGGGGTGCCTGTTGCAGATGCGCAGCCCACCTTACGGATACCGGGGATCATCGTGGGAGGCCGCGGCGGAATAGGCTAAAGGCTTCTCTTGGCCTGTCTGCAATGCTTCCTGATACCTGACACAAAAAGACACCGTCATTCCGGCTTGCCGGAATCCAGTGTCTTTGTTTTTTAACGCCTTACGCCTTACGGTTATTTTGTCCCTAGCTGCTTCAGCGCATCCTCTGCGTCTTTATCCCCGAGGCGGGCGGACTCTTTCAGGTCTGCGACGGCTTCATCCATCTGTGATAGTTTGGAGTGTGCCACGGCGCGGTTGTAATAGGCGAGCGCATAATCGGGCCTGAACTCAAGGGCTTTTGTGTAATCCGCGATCGACTCGCGGTAATTGCCCATATTGAAATGCGTAAACCCGCGATTGTTATAAGCGGTTGCATAGCGGGGGTTAAGTTCTATGGCCTTTCCATAATCCTTGAGCGCGAGCGGATAATATCCCAGCTTATCGTTTGCGTATCCCCGGTTGCTGTACGCCACCGCATAATCCGGATTCAGCGTGACCGCCTTCGTGTAATCCGCGATCGACTCGCGGTAGTTGCCCATATTGAAATGCGTAAAACCGCGATTATTATATGCCAGCGCAAGTTTCGGATTGATTGCTATCGCCCTGTCCTGGTCCTTGAGCGCTTCGGCATATTTCCGCTGGCTGTCATACACAAGGCCGCGGTACGTAAATGCCGTCGCATATGTCGGATTGATCTCTATCGCCCGGGTATAGTTCGCGATTGCCGAATCCAGGTCACCCAGGGCATTCTGCGTAACGCCCCGCCTGAAATACGCTCCGGCATATTTCGGGTTTATCGTTAGCGCGCTTGTATAATCCTTGATGGCCTGATCTAGTTTCCCCAGGTTGTGATACGTGTATCCCCTGTTGTAATAGGCGACTGCATACGAGGAATCGAGGGCGATGGCTTTGTTGAAGTCGACGATTGCCCGATCGTATTCGCCCATGGTGTCGTAGTGGTAGCCGCGGTTGTTGTAAGCGGTCGTATACGAGGGGTTGAGCTCAAGTGCCTTGTTGTAGTCGCGTACGGCAAGTTCGGGCTTGGAGACCCAATCGTATGCGAGGCCCCTGTTGCTGTATGCGGTGGCAAGGTCCGGTTTCAACTCTATCGCCCTGTTATAATCCTTGATGGCCTGATCGTAATCTTCCAGGCTGTAATATGCGTGGCCCCTGTTGTTATATGTGAATGCGTCCGAGGGATCGAGCTCAATGACACGGGTGTAATCCTTGATGGCCTCGGCATAATTGCCGAGCTCAGCCTGGCAATGAGCCCTGTTATACCAGGCTTCAACAAATCGGGGATTGGTCTTTATGGCATTCGAAAATTCAGGGATCGCGGCAGAACATTTGCCTGACTGTGCGAGTTCGCGGCCCTTTTGATTGGTCTCATCCGGCGTTTGCGCGCCAAGCGATGATATGAGGGACGACCCTGCAATGAACAAAAAGCAGAAAAGGCAGATGCCAACAGATC
>CAIQJW010000109.1 GCA_903872255.1 uncultured delta proteobacterium
AAAACCATGAAAAAACCGGTCATTATCATCCTGATGTGCTGCATGTTCATGGGTTTGTGCATTGCGGGCAGCGTATATGCCGCCCAGCAGGCCGGTTATATATTCGACATTCAGGGAACGGCCCAGCTCACGAATGCAGAAGGCAGAAAGATCGTCCTTAAAAAGGGGGAACATCTTCTCTATGCGGTGAAGGAAGGCGACCGGATAAAGGTTGAAAAGGGAAAGGTCGTTATCGCCTCGTTGAAAGACAACAGGGGCTACGAGATAGGGAATAATTCCGAGGCTGTAGCAAAGCCCGGGGCTATAGTGGCCATCAGGGGATCGGTTTCGGAACTTAAGGGCCTGCATGCGCCGGGAAAGGCGGGATCGGGGTCCATGGGCGGATTTGTGGTCCGCGGCACGAGGCCGTGCATCCGGGCATTGTCTCCGGTAAGTACCGCCGTCATAAGCACGAACCCGAGATTGAGCTGGGAAAATAAATGCCCGGGAGATAAAGGGGTGACAGTCAAGATAATATCGGGAGACAATGTTGTTTTCAGCGGGCAAACCCGGGAAGACTCGCTCGCGGTACCGGAAAATATCCTCGGATATGACAAAGAATACCGGTGGATAGTCGATTCGGGGAAGGTCAACAATGTCTCGGGAGGCGTCTTTTCAATCCCCGCCGCCGAAGAGGCCCGCGAGTTGGCGAGGCAGATATCCCGGTTCGAGGAACAGAAGGGGGACATGTCATTTTATCTTTCCTACGTATTTTTTCTGATCGATAACAACCTTAACGACCTCGCGCGAACCCAGATAAATACGCTAAAAAATGAATATCCCGATAATGAATACTTGAAAAAGATGGAAGAAAGCATCAAATAATCCTGATGGGAATATCCATTAATTCCGCAAAAAATTCAAGGCCGATCCTTATTAACCCGCCCGTTGCCAAGTCCTGCGAGCTGCCTGCGGGCATATCGAGGCTTGCCGGTGCGCTCGAGTCTTCCGGCCATGCATGCGCAGTCGTCGATATGAATATTGAAGGGATGCTCTGGCTTCTTCGCCATGCAAAACCGGGGGATGACGCCTGGTCTTCCAGGGCAGGCCGGAACATCGCCCGGAACCTCGGAGCGCTCAGGGATAAAAAGACGTACCTCAATTTCGACAGGTACAAAAGATGCGTCAATGATATTAATCGCCTGCTTCACAAGGCCTCATCCGGCTTGACCCGGATCAGCCTTTCCGATTACGATGACAGGAGTCTGTCTCCGCTTAAGAGCAATGACCTCCTGGAAGCGGCAAGCTATCCCGAAAACAATCCCTTTTATGCCTATTTTTCCGCACGCATCCGGGAAATGCTCGCCGAGCACGATCCGCCGTTTATCGGCTTTTCACTTACCTATCTCAGCCAGGCATTGACGACATTTGCCGCAATGGGGTTCGTCAGGGCCGAGTACCCGTTATCGAAGATCGTACTTGGCGGGGCGCTCGTAACATCTTGGATGAGCAACTCGTCCGTTGACATAAATTTCGACGGGCTCGTCGACCACATTGTAGCGGGGCCGGGAGAGGCGTTCCTTCTTGATCTGCTTGGTTTGCAGCATGAGAGCACGATATCTTCGACATATGCCTATGATGTATTTCCCTGCGCCGACTACCTTGCGCCCGGAATGATAATGCCCTACAGCACATCGACCGGGTGTTATTATGGAAGATGCAGTTTCTGTCCCGAAACGGCCGAGGGAAACGCATATTATCAGTTAAACCCTTGCCTGGCAGTGAAAGAGATCGGCCGTCTTGCCCGCGAGAAGGATCCGGCGCTCATCCATATTGTCGATAATGCGATAAGTCCGGCTGTTCTCAAGGCGCTTATCAAGGAGCCCCCCGGCAGTCCGTGGTATGGCTTCGTCCGAATGACGAAAGAGCTCACCGATCCCGATTTTTGCGCGCATCTCAAAGACTCCGGATGCGTGATGCTCAAGATCGGCGTCGAGTCGGGGGACCAGGACGTGCTTGATGCCATGCGCAAAGGTATAAATATAAGAGATGTCTCACGGGGATTGCGTGCCCTTTCTGAAGCAGGCATCGGGACGTATATTTATCTTCTTTTCGGGACCCCGTGGGAAAACGAGCCGTCTGCCGGACGGACCCTTGAATTTATAGTGGAGCATAGTTCATATATACATTATCTCAACCTGGCTATTTTCAATCTTCCGCATTACAGTCCCGATGCAAAGGGCTTGGGGCAGAAGGCATTCTACGGCGGCGACCTGTCGTTTTATACCGATTTCGTGCATCCCCTGGGGTGGGACCGGAAAAAAGTAAGGCACTTTCTGGACAGGGTGTTTACCCGGCATCCCGCCGTGCGTCAGATCGTCAAAAGGCAGCCTCCTTACTTCACATCGAATCACGCGGCATTTTTCATGGATACTTTCTATTGATTTTCATCTCGGTATCGCTGTTATAATGACACATTATGAAAGCACTCCTTAAACGCACGGTCCGGCATCACCTGGCATTGATAGGGCTCATTATTCTTATTCCCATGTTCTTCTGCGCTGTCTTTGCACCGCTCATAGCTCCCAACGACCCTGTCGAACCTGACATAAAGAACATATTGTCGGCGCCCTCGCTATCCCATCCCTTCGGGACGGATACACTTGGCAGGGATGTTTTTTCACGGGTTCTTTACGGCACCCGCATATCGCTTCTCGTCGGTTTCGTATCTGTCGGCATTGCCATTCTTATCGGACTCATCCTCGGCGCCATTTCGGGGTATTTCGGCGGTATAGTCGACGAGATAATAATGCGGTTTGTTGACCTCATGATGTGCTTCCCGACATTTTTTCTCATACTTGCCGTAATTGCCGTTCTTGAGCCGAGCATCTGGAACATCATGATCGTTATCGGCCTTACGAGCTGGATGGGCACCGCCCGGCTGGTAAGGGCCGAGATACTCGGCATCAAGGGCAAGGAATATGTCATGGCTGCGAAGGCGCAGGGGTTCGGTTCGCTGCGCATCATCTTCCGTCATGTCCTGCCGAACGCCGTCACGCCCGTATATGTCGTTGCCACGCTCGGGATCGGAGGGGCCATATTGACGGAATCCGCGCTTTCATTCCTCGGTATCGGCGTCCAGCCGCCAACCCCCAGCTGGGGAAACATACTGACACAGGCAAAGGACAACATCGAGGTTGCCTGGTGGCTCTCCGTCTACCCCGGCCTCGCTATTTTCCTCACCGTCATGGGCTACAATCTCCTCGGCGAAGGCCTCCGCGACATCTTCGACCCCCGCCGAAAAGGGTTAGGGGCGTAGAAAAAAACCCCCGGACTGTTGGCCCGGGGTTTTTATTGTTAAGTTTCGGTTATGCTACTGCGGTCTTCTGTGCGAGGCCGAGCCTGTCGAGAGTTTCGAAATATGCTTCTATCCGTGTCCGGACCTGGGACTCTGCGTAAAAACGCTGATCGCCCATATCGCTTTCAAAAACGAGAGCGGGGATCCCGGTCCTCTTCGTCAGGATGTCCTTCAGGGTCGGGACGGCAAATGAGACAGCCTTGCAGCTCCTGTTCATGAACATGATCATTGAGTTCATCGAATATTTATTGAAAAGCTCCATTGCCATGTCGGCCCTGTCCTCGATCGTGGAGTTAGAGAAACGGTTGACGTAATTCTCGGCAAGGGTTTCAAGCGGGTCTTTGTTGAGATCGAAATCGAAGCTCCATGCATGTACGTAGAGTGACGTAAGGATAACGCCGCCATATGAACCGAGGAGCTTTGCGTGGTCGCTGAACTTAAACCAGACCGGCAGGTTTTCCCAGTACAGGCGGTATTTTTCCTGGTCTTTGGGAAGAACGCCAATACCCTGGTCGACCTTCGCCTGGATCTCGTCACAGAGCGTCTGGTAGTAATCGACGCATTCCTGCGTGCCCCTGCGGTAAACGGCGATCGCCATGCCGATAAGTTCATCGAAGATGCTGATCGGTGACGGCTTGTACTGCGCCATGTCGAGGAATTTCTTATACAGGATGCTGGAGGCTGCGGAGTATTTCATGACCTCTTTAAGCCGGTCATAATCGAATTTTCTCTTCGTCTGGACTTCGAGGAACCCGATAAGTTCCTTGAGCTGAAGGACGCAGTATTTAACGATTTCCTTGCGGGCTTCTTTGTTCATGATGTGTTCCGGCGTATCGAAGACAAAAACAGGAAGATCGCCTTTGCGCGCAAGGACCTGGAACCATTTTGTCAATGTAAAGCACTGGGCATTACAGGCGAGAAAAAGATCCGGGTCGGGGATGCCCTTCGTTACGGTCACACCGGTCTTGCGGTATCCCAGGTCGCTTCGGGCGTAGGCACACAGGTGGCTCGTGTAACCCATGCTTTCGACCGCAGAGCAGAGTTCCACGCCCTTTTTGGCCGTCAGGTTAGCGACGGCGTGGTTTTCGGGATAGATAGGCACGATATCGTGGGCAACGAAGATCTCTACGGGAGAGATCGCCGTTGTATAGCCGACGAGCTTGCCGTTATCATGAGCATGGAAGGCATCTTCCATATATTCGTCGGTGATCTTTCTGGATAGTTGTTTTGATGTCAGCTTTTCGCTCATAATGCTCCCCCTTTGAGAGATTCGAAGAAAGCCTGCGCTCTTGTCAGGATGTGGGACAGTGACACGGTCTGATACTCCGTGTCCAGAACATGCATCGGTATCCCTTCTTTCTTGATCGCGTTCTTGAGATCCGGCAGATCATATTCCTGCGATTCGCAGAACTCAATATGAACATAGATAATCGCACTTGCTTTCATATCATAGTAGAGCTTCTTCACTTCTTCGAAATTCTTGTAAACATTGTCATGAATGGGTGAAAAGAATCCCAGGTTGAAATGCCTGTCCGCCAGGGCATCAACGAGGTTGCCATCGAGTGATACGGCTCCCCGGAGGTACCGCGTACCGTCAACCAGGGTATCGCCGACGATGTTGAGCTTCAGTTCGTCGAAGATGTCGAACACCTCGGGCGGATCGCAGGTGATACCAACGAGGACAATATCGGTTAAGCTCTTGCTTTTCTCCAGTTTGAGCCCATCTTTAATGGCCTTCAGGCTCTTGTTGAATTCTGCCTTATCGACCTGCATTGAAAGTTTCATCATGGCGAAAAACTCCAGGTTTGTAATGGTCCCGGGGTTGTTTCTTTTGATCTCGTAAAGCTCGCCGAGAATCTTCCTGTTCTCGTTGTATATCGCGATGGATGCGGCGAGCGCATCATTGCTCAGCGTTTTTCCCGTCCACTTGCCAAGCGAGGAGATGAGGCGTTCTATCTCCTCCTTGACCCAATAATGGGCGCTCGGCCTGTCGGCCTGACGGGGCGCAAGGTAACTCTCGACATACTTTTCCGGAAAACTGATCCGCCATATGTCAGAAAGGTGCTGCGTTGTATCACAGACTTGCGGCAGAACAAAACCGCTGAAGAGATCGCCCTCGTAGCTCAATGCCAGTTCGAGATTGCTCCGGGCGAGCGAACACGCATTGTCGGGAAGATGGCTTGCGGCCTTCTTTAAGGGTTTATGAGTACCAAGAAGCGTGACGGGGAGGAGATCGTACGCATGGATCACCTCTTGAGGAACGTCGGCGATGGTACTCCCTACTACTTTCTTTCCAGTATCTCTAGTCCATTGACGTATGGAAGGATACGGATCCCTGGCGAGTGTAACAACATCTTTCAGATTTAGACTTTCCCACATAACCCCTCCAGAAATGATGAAAAATTTCACATATTATATGAAGGTTCAATAATATTGTCAAGGTAAGTTTGGGAGAGAAAAACCCTTTAAATCAAGGCAAATTCACGTTTTACCCCGATTTATTTGAGACCCGGATGCGCCGGTTTTAAGGTCACATCGTTTCCCGTTTTACCCATGTCGCATAATCATCGAATGCATCGCGGACCGGTATGGCAATGATTTCTGGTACTTCATAGGGATGCAGCTTCCTTATTGCCTCTTGTGCCTGGTGATACAGCGATTCTTTTGTCTTCATGACGCAATACCATTCATCAGTCTCCTCGACCCTGCCTTTCCAGCGATATATGCTCCGGATCGGCCCCGTGATCTGGCAGCACGCGACCAATCTTTCCCCGACCAGTCGTCTGCCGATCTCCTCGGCCTTCTGACGGTCGTTTATCGTGGTGATTATTTGAATAATAGCAGGCATGTCCCCTCCTTGTCCCCTGATCTCGGTGAAGCGTCCTTCACGCGTGCGTGATTAACAATTTAACTTGAAATTATGGGAGATTTCATATATTTTTCTATGCTACAATAGCGTCTACACGTTTTCAAGAAATGAGGTTGTTATGTTCCAGGTAAATGAAGGGAATGCGATCATTCTGGCAAGTGAATCCACGCGGCGGGTGGACATGCTGCGCATGCTCGGAATCCCCTTCTCCATAATCCCTCCCGATATAGACGAGACGAAGAGACCCGACGAGACGCCAAGGGAATTCGTACTGAGGATCTCGTACGAAAAAGCGAACAAGGTCGGGAAACATTTCCCCGACAAATGGGTCATCGGGGCTGATACCATTGTTGTATACAAGAACAGGATCCTGGGAAAGCCCTCCGGCGAGGATGACGCGTTCAAGACGCTGCAGCTTCTGAAGGGCAAATGGCACAAGGTCATGACAGGTTTTTGCGTCCTGAACATCTCCCGGGATGTTATGTATCGGGATTCTGTTGAAACCAGGGTCTTCATGAAAGACCTCATCGACCAGGAAATAATGCAATACATAAGCACGTCGGAACCGCTGGACAAGGCTGGTTCATATGCCGTCCAGGGGAAAGGCGGCTATATGGTGAAAGAGATCAAAGGGTCCTATTCGAACGTGGTCGGACTGCCTATGTGCGAGGTAGCGGAAGCCCTTCTTTCACTTGGCATCCTTTCATGAATGATATCGCGCAAGCTATAGAGGCCGTGCGCGAAAGGATAAGACGGGCCTGCGAAACGGCCCGAAGGAACCCCGATGATGTTGCGTTGATCGCTGCCACGAAGATGGTGGATGTTTCCCGAATTAACGAGGCGATCAGCGCGGGGATCCGTGATATAGGTGAGAATTACATACAGGAAGCCAAAGGAAAGATAGAGGCAATAGGCCCAGGACGGGTTCGCTGGCATATGATAGGCCATGTTCAGAGCAATAAGGTCAAGCATCTCCCGGCATTATTCGACTGCGTCC
>CAIQJW010000110.1 GCA_903872255.1 uncultured delta proteobacterium
GCTATCTCCGCCAATATTACCGGTTCGGAAATGTCTGCCGAATCGACATCATCGATTGGGGAAAACCTTTGCGCATAATCCCTTACCGCTACAGGTTCGGGGATAAATTCATCCGGACGGCTATGGATAAACTCAAGAATTTTAGTAATATTGAATACGAAGATTCCATTCGGGAAGAATTCATCTCCTTCATCCACTGATACCGGCGCGAAGTTTTTATCCAGCTTCAATGCTCTGGCGTGTTTCGGTTTTCTCACTTCGATCCAACCTTCAAACGGCTCGTCCCTTCCATGGCATCCCTGATCGTATCAGGCCATTTTACAGGAACTCGGGGATAGCGGCAAGGCTTTCTTAAGGGTTTTTAGAGATATATTCAAATCTTGGTGACGGACACAATAAAGGCGCATCCTATTGAGAGCCATTAACCACTGTGGCACCTTAAACGAGAGGATGAAACAGAGAGATGGTCAGGATCTTTCAGACAACCCTTAGAAGTTTTTAAGTGGCTGCCGCTCAAGTTTCATGCCGCTTCTTTCACTTCCTCATTCAGGGCATAAAACTATTTCTGTGTGTGAATCCGTGTGAGAAAAACTTTCCAAATCCTGCTAAAATCGGCAAAAGCATAGAAAATGTGCTAAATTAATATTCAATCATTTCAAATAGTTCCCTTTTTCTTGATGAAAGGTCGCAAATTGTTCGGCTCCAGCCCGTAGATCATTCTTCCATCGAAGCCTTTACACTCCACCAGCAACAATCGTAAATGAACCACTTCAGGCTGTTCTCGAAAGTGATTACAAATCAGATATCATATAATGGTTGATGCTGTCGTGAACTTATGGCAAAACTTACAATGGTTGCCCACGATGAGAACGGTGAGAATAATTGTCGCTAGCTGATTAACTGGCTGCGCCCCCTGTTTGGCGGCAATGGGTTTCCGTGGACACAGCCGGAAGCCGGCTCCTGGGCATCCCTGTATCTTTAGTCACACCGGCCTTGAGATCAAAGAAGGCACGAGGAGGAGGTTAGGGTGAGATTTGAGAAAGGAATGGTGCGATGGTGAAGCGAATTTTCCTTTTTATTTCTGTATTGGCGATGATTGCACTTGTTGCGGGTGGCTGTGGAGGGCTGAAGGTCAACATAGGGGGAGAATCCAAGACGGAACCGCTGAAGGAATTCACTCTCAAGGGTCACGATAGTGGAAAAGTCCTCGTTATTTCGGTCAGAGGGTTCATTTCGGATACACCGAGGAAAGGTCTTCTTGGTGACCGGGCAAGTATGGTAGAAGAAGTGGTCTCTCAACTCCAGAAGGCGGAAAAGGATAAGGAAATCAGCGTAGTGCTCCTTCAGATCAATTCCCCTGGAGGCTCGGTCACGGCCAGTGACATTCTGTATCACGAGATCGTTCAGTTCAAACGGCGGACCGGAATCAAGATTGTGGCCGTCCTGATGGATGTGGCTGCTTCGGGAGGATATTACATCGCCCTCCCGGCAGATAGTATCCTGGCCCATCCTACGACGATTACCGGGTCGGTAGGGGTCATCTTCATCGTACCCAGGGTAACCGGCCTGATGGATAAACTTGGTGTAGCTGTGGAAATCCACAAATCGGGCAAAGACAAAGATATGGGGTCCCCCTTTCGTCCGTCAACCCGTGATGAAGAGGCAATCCTGCAAGAACTGACGGATAAAATGGGCAAAAAATTCATCGATCTGGTGGCAAAGCACAGGACAGAAGATGCCAAAGTCCTGTCCGATATATCAACCGCCCGCATCTATCTGGCCTCGGAGGCCTTACAATTAAAGCTTATAGATCGGATCGGATACGTTGATGACGCTATTTCTGAGGCGAAGAATCTGGCAGGGCTTACCAAAGACGCCAGGGTCATTGTCTACCGTCGGAGCAAATATCCCGACGATAATGTTTACAATACCTCCAGTTCCTCGCAAAGTGGCGCGACCGCGGCTTTTGTGAATTTGAGCCTGCCTGAGATCATTCCTGACCTCAGCCCCGGCTTCTATTATCTGTGGACGCCCGGTACTGGGAGCAATTAATCCCCGTTGAACCCTATCCCCTTCCCCATCAGGCAACGGGGTAACGACGGGTGAAAATGCCTGGAACAGGTTCAAAGATTTTGCTGATAGTCTTGTTGTTCGGGCGGCTTGGTCACGAAAAACCCCAGTGTCCTGCACACATTCAGCATTCTCTGGTTATCGGTCCTGGGACGTTCAGGGACGTTCCCAAAAAAACAAATAACTCTCAAAGCCGCCGCTTTTCCTGTCTCGTTCATCAAATTGTTTACCCAGACATGGAACGCTTTCGATTCAGAAAAGTAATACCTCTCAGGAGCGGAAGAAGGATAAGCCGGCAATCCGGTCCGCATTTCACTTTATGAGGTATGTATGCCACGACAAGCCCGTCTTGATGCAGCCGATGTCCTTCACCATGTGATGATACGGGGCGTTGCCAGGACCGAGATCTTTCTCGGTAATGACGATAGAATAGATTTTCTCAACAGAATGTCTCGCCTTCTACCGGAGACAGACATGGCCTGTTACGCCTGGACGCTTATGACAAACCATGCGCATATCCTGCTTCGCACCGGCGCTATCCGCCTGTCCACTTTTATGGCACGCCTTCTCACCGGTTACGCATCGGGTTTTAACCGGAGGCATAAGCGGGTAGGCCATCTCTTTCAAAACCGTTATCATTCAATAATCTGTCAGGAAGAACCCTACCTGAGAGAACTCTTGCGGTACATACATCTTAACCCCTTGCGGTCGAGCCTGGTCCCCGATTATGATGCCCTCAATTCATTCCCCTGGTCAGGTCATTCAGTGATACTCGGTAGGCAAAAGAACACCTGGCAGGATGTCGGGTACATCCTTGGTCTGTTCAGCAAGGATAACAGACAAGCCCGAATTGCATATTCTGAATTTGTTAGATCGGGAATTGATAGGGATCGCAGGCCCGAATTTGCGGGCGGTGACGTAATTGAAGGGATTCAGGCAGGGAGATCATTGCAAAATGAACCGGCGAAGGGTGACGAACGCATACTGGGGGATGCTTCATTCATCGCGGATGTGCTCGCTCATGGAAAAGAGCCAAAGGCGCCGCGCTATCAAATGGACCAATCCGGGATTAATCTTGATACGATCGAGAAGAACATATGCCAAATTTATGAAATATCCGAGCGGGAGCTTTATGCCCGAGGAAGGCACAAAAAGCTCGTCGAGGCGAGAAGTCTCTTTTGCTTTCTTGCCGTTGTGCAACTGAACACAAAGTTGGTCGACCTGGCCCGGCGTTTTGGGATTTCAGGACAGGCAATCGGCCCGGCCGTTACACGGGGCAAGC
>CAIQJW010000111.1 GCA_903872255.1 uncultured delta proteobacterium
GATCATGGACGCCGAAGAGGTCTGGGAAAAGCTTGGGCTCTAGCGCTGTCTACACCCTGAAGTTCTACGGGAGCGCCGCCCGGGACCTCGAAAGAATAGACCGTCCGTTTCAAAAGATCATAAAGGAGAAACTTCTCATCCTTACCCGGAACCCCGGCGCCCTTGCAAACAATATCACCCGACTGTCAGGGTCGACGGACCACTACAGGCTTCGCATCGGCAGTTACCGCGTTATCTTCGAAAGAAGCGATAAAGAACTCATAATCCTCGTGGTCCGCATAGGCCATCGCCGCGAAGTGTATGTTCGCTGAACATTGAGAAGGACGGGATAGTTTTCTATTGTATAGCGGTGGCAATTCGGAGAAAATTGATAAGGACCGCGAAAGCGGGAGATACCAATGAACGTTCCACACCATGGAGGTTGGGTCATGAGACGTCGTCGACACATTGAAGTTGTCCTTACGGTCTTCTGCCTGTTTCTTCTGGCGTTCGCCGAATGCAGCGCTGCCGAGGAAAAGAAGCCGGGCCTGACGAAGGATCGCACGGGGCCCGTAATTGCTGACAGCCGGTATTCATTTGACTTCCCGAACATAAGCCAGGAATCGGTCCGTCAGAACTATGCAAAGATCAACTACACCATTCACAAGAACAAGCTCTTCAGATTTTCGGTCCTCGTGAACAAGACCTGGGATGGCGTAAAAGTGGCGGAGCCGGCGGGGATTCCCCGGGATGGGTCTCTCGTGGAGATCGGCCTTTTCAACCTGTACTCGCCGAACCATGATCAAAGAGGCAACATCACGGCGCAGATGGCCATTTTAATCGGGGAGGTCCCAAAAGGGTTGAGCGCCGCCGACTATCTGGACAAGCAGACCATGCTGATGATGAAGGGCCGAAAATTCAAGACCGTCCAGTCGAAGACGATGGACACGAAACTTGGCCTGTCCAAGGACACCCTGATCTCTTACAGCATGAACGGCATCGCTTACCTGTCTAGAATGTGCGCCTTCAAGGTCAAGGACGATACGAAAGAGTACGTGCTGGGCGAAAAACATCTCCTGTACCTGATACAGATGAACACACCGGAAAAAAACTATGAAAAATTCGGCGCCGAAGCCTTCTACGTGGCGAAAGTGACGTTCCAGCCGGAATGAAAGAAACGATGAACACGCCTTGACCCCACGTATTGCGTGTCTCCATTCCGACGCTTTATCGTTGGGTACCGGCAAGCGGGCTTGGCATATGATATCGTCAACCAGTGCTTCCAGCAACTCTCGGAAGACATGAATTTCAAAATATTGTATAGCTGACAGCCCTATTCCCTGTAAACGCCGCATCCGAATACGTAGTCGTCGGCATCTTTCAACCCCGACACGTCCTTGCCGACAAGTTTGGGATTGCCGCCATGGGGAGAATGACCCTCAAATACCTCTTAAGAACCCAACATAATTCAAACATCGCGATACCGGGCAAACTATTGATACTACTTGTACTCCTTTGATATAACCGGATATTTGCCGACCAGCTGTATTGAACTTAGGATCCAGCGGGTTAAACCATGGCGGTCCAAGTCCCTCTGGCGGCGGGGGTGGCTAAATAGAGTTTCTATGATCAGCGGGAGAGCATCGCATGGTGAATCAATTCGATAAAGGATACCCGTCGATCATGAACGGCAACGGGCAGACGGCGTCGGTCATTCCCTGCCCATATTTTATTTTGGAGAGTCCTTTCCCGGAAGGGTGAAGTAAAAGGTCGCCCCTTCGTTGACCGCCCCTTCGGCCCATACATCCCCGCCGTGTTTATGGACGATCCGTTTAACGATGGCGAGGCCAATGCCGGTTCCCTCGAACTCGTCCGAGCTGTGGAGCCTTTCAAAGACCTCAAATATCCTGTCAGCGTGCTCCATCGGGAATCCTATCCCTTTATCCTTCACAGAATATATGCTTTTCCCTTCTTCGGTCCGGCCTTCAACGGTGATGACCGCCGCCCCTTTGGGCCTGCTGTATTTGATGGCGTTGCCGAAGAGGTTGACCAACACCTGTCTGATCATCTTCCTGTCCCCGTATGCGGCAGGGAGGGTGCCGAACCCTATGGTGAAGGTGTCATCGGGCAATATGGATCTTAGATCGGATGCGATATCGCCTGTCATCTTCTCCATGTTTATGGTCGAGGATTTTATGCTCTTTAGCCCCACGCTGAAGAACGCGTGAAGGTCTTCGATCAGTTCGTTCATCTTCTTTGTGCTTTTGTTGATGATGTCGAGAAAGTGCCGGCCCTTCTCGTCGAGATTGTGGCTCTGCTTTTCCATCAGGTTACGGGAGAAGCCCTCTATGGCGACAAGGGGCGTCTTCAGACCGTGAGAAACCGAGTAGTTGAGGATCTCCAGTTCTTTGTTGGCTGCGTCCAGTTCGATAATTCGCTGCTCAAGCTCCGCATTCAGCCCCTGGACCTTTTCCTCCGTGCGTTTATGTTCGGAAAGTTCCTGCTCGAGGAGCGCATTGACCTTCAGAAGCTCTGTTGTCCTTTTTTCGACCAATTGCTCGAGCATTTCACGGTATTGCCGCAGTTGCTCCTCCTGCTCTTTCCTCTGGGTGATGTTCCGGGCGATACCCGCTGTTCCTATTGTCTCTCCCCCGTCGTTGAAGACCGGTGTTTTAATGGTTTCTATCCATCTGGTATTGCCGTCCTTGTCCGTCAGCAATTCTTCGAACTGCCTTCTTTCGCCGGATTCCAGCACCGCCCTGTCATCCGCCCTGTACTTCTTAGCCAGGTCCTTTGGCCATATATCGAAGTCGGTCTTTCCCGGCATATGCTCCGGTTCCACCCCGCAGGCCTCCCCGAAGGGTTTGTTTGCACGAATGTACCTGCCGTCCCTGTCTTTCAGCCAGGCCATATCGGGGATGTTGTCGAGTATGGCCTGCTGCTGCTGCCGGGTCTTTGCCAGGGCCTTTTCTACCCTTACCCTATCGGTGACATCCCTCATGAACATCCTGAGGAGCACGGGGCCGCCGTAATCTACGGAACTGCCCGTGTATTCGACATGTACGATCTTTTCGTCATCCCGGACCAGTTTCATTCTTTTGATGGAGGTTGTATCCCCGGTCTGCCTGATCGAGTCAATGTCGCGGGCCATCCTTTCCCTGTCTTCGGGGTGAATGAGATCGAGTATCTTTCTTCCTACGATTCGGTCTTTCTTGTGTGAACCTATAAGTTTTTCAGCGGCATCGTTGAGGTATAGCACCCTCTCCCCGTCATGGAG
Organism: uncultured delta proteobacterium; assembly: GCA_903872255.1. GTDB lineage: Bacteria > Desulfobacterota > Syntrophorhabdia > Syntrophorhabdales > Syntrophorhabdaceae > Delta-02. The sequence continues at coordinate 3,257 of CAIQJW010000111.1, forward strand.
GATAATTGCATCAGGCGAAGACTCGAACAGACCCCTGTAACGAAGCTCGCTCTCCTTGAGTGTTTGTTCCGCGCGCTTGCGGTCGGTGATGTCACGGAAATACCATACCCTGCCCCGGTATGTCCCGTCTGCGGCCACTAAAGGCGACGAGTACCTGTCAAAACATCTCCCATCTGAAAAAACTATTTCATCCATGCTCTCTTCGGATTGGTGCACGTAAAGGTACTCGATCTTGCGGGTGAATTCCTCCGGGTCCTTCAACTGTTTCAAGACGTATTTCAACATCGTCGCATCGTCTCTTGTGCCCAGGATATGCCGGGGGATGCCCCACAGTTCGCCGAAGCGTTCGTTGAACATTATGGAACGTCCTTCGCTGTCTACGGCCAATATCCCGTCAAGGGACGTTTCCGACTGCGCTTCCAGGAGCATTGTCTTCTGCGCAAGTGTTTCCTCCATCCGCTTACGGTCGGTAATGTCCTCGCCCGAGCTGAGCAGCCCGATGACCTTCCCGGTCATATCCTCGAGCATGGTGTTGTGCCAGAGGATCGTCCGTTCATTCCCATTTTTCGTTATCACCTGGTTTTCGTAGGTCAGGATATTTTCAGCCTTTCCGTTCATCAGCTTCTTAAAGGCTTCCTTCGCTTCCTTCCGTGCTTTTTCGGGCAGGCAGGCATCGAACCAGTTCTTTCCGATGAGCTCCCCCGTATCGTAGCCGAGCAGCCTGTGTCCGCTGTCGTTCAGGAGGGTGATATTCCCCCGGGTGTTAATGGAGATGATCAGCTCGGCGGCGACCTTGAGGTATTTCTCTGCAGTCTCTTTGGCTTCCACGAGCCCACTGTGCGCCTCGTGGAGCTTGAAGGCCATCTTGATGGATGCGTTGAGGGCGGTCTCCCCCGATTCCTTGACGATATAGCCGTAGGAGGTGACCCTTTCGGCTTTTTCTATTATCTCCGGCTGATCGTAACAGGAGAGGAAGAGGACGGGGATGTCCTTATCCCTGAGAATGATCTCGGCACACTCGATACCGTCCATCTTTCCCGTACCCAGGTTGACGTCCATAAGGATGAGGTCGATGCCGGCCGCGGTGCGAACCGTCTCTATGGCATTCTCCCCGGAGTGGGCGGTTATCACCGCATACCCGTACCTCTCGAGGATCTTCTTCTGGGCCATGGCGATGGGAGGTTCATCCTCGACGAGCAGGATTATCTTCTTTTCATCCACTGGCCCCGCCTTCGTAAGGGAAGGTGATGGTGAAAGAGGTGCCCTGCGGGGAGGATTTCATGTCCATTGTGCCCTCGAGCTGCTCGGCGAGCATACCGACAAGCTGCATCCCGAACCCGGCGGGGGTTTCGGTGTCGACCGATTCGGAAATACCGATACCGTCGTCTTCTATTACGAGCGTTATATGGTCGTCCCTCGTCGAAAAGGACATCAGTATCTTTCCATTGTCCCTGCCGGCAAAGGCATATTTCATCGTGTTCGTGATGAGTTCGTTGACGATGATGCCAAGGTGGAAGAGGGTCTTTGTGTCAAGGACGATGTCGTCGATCCGCGTCTCTATCGATGCCTGCCCACGGTTGGGAAAAATACCGGCTATCCCGTCGATCAGGTGGGTAAGGTACTCCTTCGCCGAAGCCTCCGTGAAATCCTCGGAGCGGTACAACTTGTCGTAAAGGACCATCATGCTCCGGATACGGTTCCTGGCTTCCCCAAGGGCGGCAGTGACCGAGGGGTCATTCAGCGCGTCCGATTGCATTAAGAGGAGGCTCATGATCGTGGCCATGTTGTTCTTGATCCTGTGGTGCACCTCTTTGAGGAGGATCTCCTTGTCGGAGAGGAGGGACTTGATCTGGTCTTCTGCGGCCTTTCGCTCGGCAATATCCACAAAGGTGAGCACTGCGCCCTCGATCACGTTGTCGAGCGTACGGTAGGGCAGGATACGCATCGCATACCATACGCCCGCACGGGTCTGCACCGTGATCTCTTTCGGGATCAGCGAGTCGAGGACTGCCTGCGTATCCCCCACCAGACTGTCGTAACCTGTGAGGTTGGAGACGATGTGGCCCACCGGCCGGCCGATATCGCTCAAGATCAGGTTGATGATCCGCGTGGCGGTAGGGGTGAAGCGCAGGATACGCAGCTGATGGTCCACGAAGACGGTGGCTATGTCCGTGCCGGACAGCAGGTTGTTCATGTCGTTGTTCGCCCGCGACAGGTCGGAGACTTTGGTCTGCAGCTCGGCGTTGACCGTCGCCAGTTCCTCGTTTACTGACTGCAGCTCCTCCTTGGAGGTCTCCAACTCCTCGTTCGTCGACTGCAGCTCCTCGTTGACGGACTGCATCTCTTCATTTGAGGATTTAAGCTCTTCGTTGGAGGTTTCCAGCTCCTCGTTTGCCACCTGCAGGTATTCTTCCTTGGCCCTCAATTCCTGCTGGAGCGCTGCGACGCGCGCGTCAGCATCGTTATCGCCGCCGCGGTCTGCCTCTTCGGCGGCCCCCCGCAATTGCCTTGACCCTGAGGGCGACACCTCTTCGAAGACGACCAGGTACGGGGGCGGGCCGTCCGTGCCCGTCTCCACCCGGCAGACCGTCAGGTCGACTGTGGTATAGTCGCCGTTGGTTTTGACCCTGAGGCCCGGGTGGCGCACGACGTCTCCCGTTCCCGCTGCTTTGCGCAGGGCCATGCCCAGTTCTCTGCGCAACCCTTCACGGGCCATCTTCAGGATGTTGTTGACCCCGGCCTCGCCGGCGGCGACTTCCAGGTACATGCCGCTGCGGCCGTGGAGGTACAGGATGTCGCCGTCGCTATTTACGAGGACGCTGGCCGGGACGACCTGCCTGAGGAGGGCCTGTTCGGTAAGCTCTCGCAGGGGCGCCTTCCCTGGCAATTTAGCCTTGTCGCGGCCATGCGGGGGCGCCATATACGTCGCCGCGGGCAGGAGAAACCGGCCCACGGCCGCGTGCTGCACGCCGTAGGTATCGTCCTTGCGCTGGTACAACTTCAACTTGCGGTCCATCACGGTAAAAAGTTCGCCGAACTCGCCGGTCGTCTCGGAGGTACCCAGAAAGAGGAAGCCGCGCGGGTTCAGGGCGTAGTGGAAGAGGGGGATGAGCTTTTTCTGCAATTCCCCGCCCATATAGATCAGAAGGTTGCGGCAGCTGATGAGGTCGAGCTTGGAAAAGGGCGGGTCCTTGATCACGCTCTGTTCCGAAAAGACCAGCATGTCCCGGATGCCTTTATGTATGCGGTACGCGCTGCCGTCGGATTCGGCCGAGAAAAAACGCGCCAGCCTCTCCGGTGTTATATCGTTGGCGATACTGGCCGGATAGACGCCGGCCCGGGCCACGGTAACGGCCCGGCCGTCGATATCGGTGGCGAACAACTGCACCCTGAAACTCTTTTTCAGCATCTCAAGGTTCTCCTGGAGCAGGATGGCGATGGAGTATGCCTCCTCACCCGTGGAACAGCCCGGTACCCAGACACGGATAAATGAATCCGCCGACTTGCCGGCAAAGAGCTTCGGGATTATCTGCTGCTCCAGTGCCGCGAAGGCGTTAGGGTCCCGAAAGAAATTGGTCACGCCGATCAGGAGGTCCCGAAAGAGCGCCTCCGCCTCCGCCGGCATCTGCTGTACATACTTGGCATACCCGTCCATCGTTTCGATCTGGTGGACGGCCATGCGGCGCTCGATGCGGCGCTTGACGGTGCTCGGCTTGTACTGGGAAAAGTCGTGGCCGGTCTGGGCGCGCACTACGATGAAGACCTTCTTCAGCGCGTTCTCGGCCTTCGGCAGGGCCGCGCTGACGGGCGTGTGTGCCTTGCCGAAGGCATGGGCCGAGTAGGCGATGAGCTGGGCGGCCATCTCTGCAGGCGGAAGCTCGTAGTCAACGAGGCCGGTTGCGATGGCGCTGCGCGGCATGCCGTCGTACTCGGTGGATTCGGGGTTCTGGGCCATGGCCATGCCGCCCTCGCCCTTGATTGCCCTAACGCCCAGCGTGCCGTCGCTGCCGGTGCCGGAAAGGACTATGCAGATGGCCCGCTCGTGCTGGTCCTGGGCCAGGGAGCGGAAGAAGAAGTCGATGGGCAGGCGCTGGCCGCGGGGGGCCGAGGGTTCCATTAAATGGAGAGAGCCGTTCAAAAAAGCCATGTCTCGGCCCGGGGGAATGATGTAGGCGCAGTTGGGCCTCACCGCCATCCCGTCTTCTACCTCGAAAACCTCCATACGGGTGTAGCGCCGGATGAGGTCGGTGAGGATGCTCTTGTGGTCCGGCGCCAGGTGCTGCACGAGGACAAAGGCCATGTTCGGATCGGTGTCAACGGGCATGCCGGAAAAGAAGGCCTCGAATGCCGCGAGCCCCCCTGCCGATGCGCCGATACCGACGACGGGGAAGCGATCTTCTGTCGTGGGGATATCTGCGCCCGCGTCCACCGGGGGTTCCCCCTTGATGGCAACTGCATCCTTTTTCAGCGGAAGCGATTCCCCTCCGACTCCGGGCCTCTTCATTCTTGCCATACCGGGCTCCCTTTTGCGGTTTTTTCCGGATGTCTTAAGTGTCCGGTTAACACGGGGGGCTACTCCATGTATACCCTTATATACCCCTAATTATATATTGTATATTGTGCTCAGCGAATGTCAATGGGATTACCGAAGGAAAAGGGTATCGCTCACCTGTGCGGTCAGGCCCTCTCCTGCCCCACGCTAAAGGCGACCCCGAACTGCGTTCCCCCTTTCCTGTATGGCATGCGGCATTACCTTTCGATACCAATGCTCATCCCTCCGAGAAGCTTCCATGCGGAACCTCGCTTGACCCACGTGTGGGTTATCCGGGATGATCGTTCTTCTGCCGCTCCCGTCACATCGCTGCACCTGGTGCTTAAGATGTATTGGGTCAGCGCCACATCGCCTATCACCCTGATGCCCTCTCTCACAAACTTGAGTGAACAAGGTAGAGGCTTGGAAAACGCCTTCTTCATGAAGTCGCTGCTGCCCTGTCGGTCAAGGGGTTTCGATACAACGTCGGGCCATCCGAGAAATTGTTCATGCACAAGAACAAGCACGGCATCGTGATCCGCATTGTAAAGGCTGGTAAAATAGGCCTCCTCCAGCTTCCATATCTGTTCTTCCACTATCGGCCTCCCTTTGTCTGCATCTGTTGCGGCGAAGTGCACTTGAGGACAGGACAAAAGAAGGGAGATCGAAATTATCATTTGCAGCAACAGGGTCTTCTTCATATCTAAGCCTCCGGAGAATATGCCGATCTGTCCTAGTCTATTCCATACAGGACAGAAAAGGAACCGTCTTATCATCATGGGGTACCCCCTATATATGTTGACCTTTTCCGGGGTTGATTATAATATCAGACTGTTGCGGCTTACGTGAAAAAACAGATACCGGAGGTCATACTTCACAATGGCAAATAAATGGGGTGTTATCGTCATCGATGTACAAGGAGACTTTACGACGTGGAAGAAGGGAAGCCTTGCCGTGCCCGGCTCGAATGAAGCGTACGTAAAAAGCGCCGAGGCGGCAACCCGGCAACTCAAAGATCTCGGCGTCCTTATTTTTGGCACCCAGGACTGGCATCCCCCCGACCACGTTTCCTTTGCAACCAGCCATCCGGGGAAAAAGCCCTTTGAAACCACGACGATCGGCGGGAAAACGGAGGTCCTCTGGCCGCCCCATTGCATTCAGGGGACGGAAAACGCCCGCGTCCTGATAGACAACAACCTCTTCCTTGCGATTGTAAAGATGTCGCAAGACCCGGCCGTCGAAAGCTATTCGGCCTTCAAGGACGGGAAAGGTATAAAGACAGAAATGGATCCAATACTGCAGATAAATGGGGTTGAGAATATTATCCTTTACGGCATCGCCACGGAATACGTCGTCCGCGCGACGGCCCTCGACCTTGTTGAAGCCGGCTATAAAGTGAGTGTCATAGAAGGTTTATGCCGGGGCGTGACATCCGATACCGCCGCGGCCGCGCTTAACGAGATGAGGAGCAAGGGGATAAGGTTGGTCGCCGCGCCGGAAGATATAATTGAGGAAGTCCGCCGCGGTATCCCGGCACCCTGACATGGGTGTGGCTCCCGGGGTGTATCCCGACCTTGAGAAATCGGGCCGGGCACAGTACAAATCGCCGCAACCCGACGGGAAACCGGCTGCTTCATGCCGGCAATAATGAAAGTTGGCTGTCTGCCGTCAATGGCGTTATAATAGGGTGATGGACCCTGTCATAATGTGCGCCGATATGGATGCTTTCTTTGCGTCGGTCGAACAGCGCGACAATCCGAGGCTCCGGGGTA